>JAQVZT010000463.1 GCA_028708055.1 Methanothrix sp. | reverse complement strand
TCCCGAATTGCAGGAGCTCAGAGGAGATCTGGTTAATATCAATAGTTGGCCCGATGCGGAGTTTTCCAGAATTCAAAATAAACTCAGGTCGCATAAGTGGGTTGTCAGTATGCAGAAGATTGATCTGGAGGCTCTACGCACCTTTCTCGTCTCCAAGAGAAGCTTCATGCTCATGCTGCTTGATAATCCGGTAATTTTGGAGCATGAGTCCTTTACAGAACTGCTGAGGGCATCTTTTCACCTGACAGAGGAGCTTACTTACAGGGGTACTCTCAAGGGTCTGCCTTCAGAGGATTGTAACCATCTGGCAGTAGATATCGAAAGAGTCTATTTTCACCTGTTAAACCAGTGGCTAGACTATATGAGATACCTGAAGGTCAGTTGTCCATATCTGTTCTCACTGGCCATGAGGACCAATCCCTTTGATGAGAATGCTTCTGTGGTTGTGACTGCATCACCTCATGAAGAATAGAGACCATTGCAGGAACTTCTTTATATGAACTCTTTTTTGTCTCGTAACTTATCCGGCATGGCCATAGAACAGACCTCGGTAGAATATGCACGCTCCATACTATCAAAAATTACCAGTAAAGGAGTGCGGGGAAAGGGATTCGAACCCTTGAACTCCTGCGAGAATAGATCTTGAGTCTATCACCGTTGGCCTGGCTTGGTTATCCCCGCACTGGATAGCGATTTCCTTGCTGTTTTCGAATCGCTCCGTCATGAAAAGCTTGCTTAATCTATAAAAAGGTTCCCGCTCACGCATCCACGTGGTTCACGCAGATCCAGTGGTAGTATCCATGAATTCCGGTGCCTGTAACCTCGTCAAACTCCTCCAGCTCCTGGCCGCAGATCTGGCATATCTCGCCATCATTCACCTCTATTTCGGCATCATTGCATAGTACTATTACCATTCAAGCCTTCATAAAGGCTGGCGGGAGGAGAAGAAGCTTTCGGGCAATCAGCGGGCTTGATGGATTCTACTGCGATGAACTGCAACGGGCGTGCAGAGTCTCACGATCTCCCGGTCCCTCAGCCAGGAGAATCAAAGTGAACCCTCGCCTGGATTTCATGTTTTCTTAAAATCAGGATAAACTGGATGCGTGGATGTTGGGATGATAAGCCGGTCACTGGCAAGCATTACATCTAAGAAAAGATTATAAATGTAATCGCCAGTAAAAGCTTACATATATTGCTTTTCATGCGATGAGCACTTGAAATATTGTGCAGGTAGAGACAGCGGAAAACCGGATCCAATACTCATAATAAAAGTCAGGTGGAATTTAAATGAAACACACAAGAAGTTATATCCTGGCGGTTGCTATCATAGCCGGACTCATTATGGCATCGGCCTCTGCCGGCGCCCCCGGCGCTGCAAGGCCCGAAGGAGCTGCCATTGGGCAATATCCTGCGGTAATTTTCAATGAAACGCCCGTCCACTACGCCCAGGTAAACGGAGCCTCTCTGGGGTACCGCGATTTCGGTTCTGGCGAACCTTTGCTGATGATTGAAGGATTTGGCGCCACAATGGATAATTGGAATAGGACCTTCATCGGCATCCTCGCATCAAAATACCACGTCTATATTTACGACCACCGGGGGATGGGCTATAGCGCTGATAATCAAGGCAATTCTCAAGGTAATGCGGCGCCATCGATCTCCAGTTATGCCGATGACGCGGCAGCGCTTATGGCAGCTCTGGGCTATGACAGCATGAATGTATATGGTGTCTCAATGGGATCTTCGGTCTCCCAGCAACTGGCCATAGATCATCCGACACGCGTTTTAAAACTGGTTCTTGATTCAAGCACATACAGCGTCAGAATTCCGGAAACCAAAATCCTCCGGGAATTCATTGAATCTGCCGCCAACAACTCCACATTGTCTGAGGGCATCCAGGAAGAAGCGAGAGCAAACCTCGCATGGAACGGGTCATTCGACAGCCTTTCCGGCATCACGAAGGATGTCATGCTGGTTGTGGGAACCAATGACGTCATGACTCCAGAAGCGGTTTCCGTGCAAATGGCCGGGCAGATCAAGGGCTCATGGCTCATTCGGTTCAAGGGACTGCCCCATGTCGGGTCTCACTATGCGCCGATCGAGTACGGAGAGAATGCACTGGCATTTCTGGGGATGGACCAGTCGCCTCTAAACAGGTAAATGATAGGACAGCAGACGTTATTCGAAAAGTGTGCGGATATTCCTTCCCCAGCACTAATTTTTTTCCGCCGGGGGACTGGCGGGGAGCTAAAAAAAAGCATTCGGGAATCTGGGACGTTATGATCGCATCCGATGTCAAATAAGTCGAATTGTTCCGAGATTGCCAGTTTCAGTTACCTTTAAGTCGCAGAAACGCCCCAGAAATAGCCGATGGCATTCTCGAGCGACAGACAGCCTATGAACAAGAACATCCTGATCAAGACCATTCAGACCATGAACCAGCACCTGCCCAGCAGAAGGATGGACTTGATGCAGCTAATGGCCATGGATAAGCCCGGAGTCAAAGGAAAGGACAATTCGTTTTTCATCATGGAAAAAGCCGAGCTGGAGCTGCTCTCCCAGAGCATTCCCCGCTTTCTCTGGAGCCGCCTGAGGCTGCCCC
>JAQVZT010000462.1 GCA_028708055.1 Methanothrix sp. | reverse complement strand
ATCCCTGTCGCCCATGCAGACCCGCAGCCCTACATCTGCATGACCGTATCGAGCAGTGGCATTGAGAAGAGTCGAGTATTCGCTCGCGTCACGCAGCTCAGTTCCTTCCTGTTCGCCCAGAAGAATGTAGACCTCGCCGATGAGCCTCTCCAGCTTGACATTGGAGATGCCGTTTCTCAGGCCCTTGCGAAGGATGGCGGTGACAACGCTCGCCCTCTCCTCCTGAGACAGGTCTATCCAGCGCCTCCATCTCTCCCCGCCCAGGCGTATGCCGATCTCCTTGAGAAAGGCAATGCAAGCGTCCTCATTTCCAGAGAGCCCCGGAAGATATGGATCCTGAGAGTACTCCAGCATCTTGAAGACGGGGCGGGTCTGTCTGCCGAAGAGCTTGATGTCCCTGGAGAAAGAAACGGCACCGGCATTCCTGCCTATCTCCAGGACCTGGCGGTTGATGCCCACCAGCTGGCCGCGTGCCATGTCCTGCAAGTCCCCCACTGCCCCGACGAGTGCCAATGCCGCCAGGTCGTCATTATCCCCAGGAGTGGACGCCAGAGCCCGGGCGAGGAGAAACGAGGTTCCGCTGCCGCTGAGCTGCGTGGCACCATCAGCGCCTACCAGGTGGGGATTGATATGGGCGATGGGACAGGCATCACAAGCGGCAGGCTTGTGATGATCGACAATAACCGCCTGAAGCCCCTGGTCGCATATTTGTGAAACCATTCCGCTGCCAAGATCCGTGAATATGACCAGGTCGGCGCCAAAATCAGCTACCTCGGTCAATGCCTTTTCATCAAGCTGCCGGAAAAATTTCGGCTGGAACTCCAGGCCGCATCTCTCCAGGGCGGTGCAGACAATGGCTGCTGCCGTGAGCCCGTCTGCATCCACATGAGAGACGACGAGGAGATTCTTTTTCCTTTTGATGACCTCCGCAGGGCTTCTGCACATCTCACTGAGGGCGCGAAACTTTCCGGCAGTCTCCTGGATTTCTGGCATGTCTATTGGCAATTAGGAGAGCGTGTTCATCAATCTATGCCATGCAGAGTGAAACTAATCCTCTTTTTCGCTGTTGTTGAGGCTTATCTTTGCCGCCCATCTCGTTCCCAGCAGGCGAAAGCTTCCCGGAACTTGGGTCATCTGAGGATAGTCGCGAATGGTAATCTCATGGGCGGCTGGCATCTTTGTAAAGGTGAATTGGTCTTCTATGGAGATATTATCGGAGTTATTGCTGACAAAAATGTATTTATTAATAACCTCTCCGCTTCCTCTTATCCTCCCGGAGGCCTTGGTGCTCTCGTCAGATCCCATGCTGAAATCGCTCATAACTGTCCCGGTTCCTATGACGTTATGGCTGTAATCGATATCCATATTTGTAGAGGCGGCATGTGCCCCCCAGATCGTAATCAAAGCCAGGAGCGACAAAGCAGTAGCTAGCACGACACAGCTATGCGGCAGCGATGAAGCTATCCCTGCTATCCCAGCAATTCTCTCTTTCATGGTTTATGCCTGCCTTATCTTCATCCCTATTTTAACTTGCGGGATTGGAGAAGACATAAAATGGAGAGTACATAAAAGGATGCGAATTGGGTGAATAGGAGGCAAAAAAGGAGGTAAAGAGAGGCATTGTTATATGTCCAGGAAAAATAACCAACCCCATGACAGCTCACGAGACCTCCAGGTCGTTCAGCCAGATAGACATCGCGCCTACCGCAGCACAAATCCTGGGCCTGAAGCTTTCCAAACAAGACGGCCATCCAATTGATCTTGCCCTAGCCAGAGGAAGCAAAAATGTTGCTATCATTATCATCGACAGTCTGGGGTATGATCTGTTGAAATGGCTCTTGCCAGCCCTGGAGAACATGAGAGAGCTGATTTCCGGCGGGCAGCTCTTGGCAATGGATTGCGTATCCAATCACACCACTCCGGCCATAGCTAGCATATTGAGCGGACTATTGCCACAGAACCACGGGATCTTCGATAAAGCGGGCGCGAAAGAGTCACCCATTCTCAGCCTGCCGGAGATTGCATCCCAAGCCGGCCGGAGCTGCGCGGTGATAATGGAGCAAAACGGAGCTGATGTTTACCAGGGCTTGATCGAGATGGCTTATGGAATATCGGATCGCGTCCCTCCGCAGGACTTTGATCAAGAGGCTTGCCGCATGACCTGCCTTGCACTCCGGAAGAGGCCGAGGCTTCTTGTCTCTTACTTCATAGGAATAGACAAGAGCGTCCATCTGGGCCTTGGCCGGGAGGGAATAATGGATGCGGCTCTGCTTATCGATCGCTTCATAGGTGAGATCATGATGGCGGCTGATGAAGAGACTCTATTCATCATCTGCGGGGATCATCCTGTACATGCCGGGCCGCTAAAAAGGACGAAAGGACCTTACTGCGTGGCTGCGATCCTCGCCCGTGGCAGAGCGAATAAATGAGGACCAGGCGGGATTTCGATAAGTTTAAATGCCGAACGCAGATAATGGTGGTCCAATGGAAGAGGATATTTCTGAGGTTTTCCAATTAATTGTCGAAGATGAGCGCAAGCGCAGATATCTTAAGGAGGTCGGCGACTGGCTTGTAGAGGAATACTTCGAACTTCGTCAGGCATCTTGA
>JAQVZT010000069.1:7567-10806 GCA_028708055.1 Methanothrix sp. | reverse complement strand
AAAGTTGCCTTCCTTTGTGACCGTTATATGCGGCCGGTCGTATTTAGCGACTCCACCGATGCGCACCTTCCTGGATATATCGTACTGGCCTATATAGCGTTCTTCGTTATCGATTCCCTCAGCGCTATTGGTGTTGGCTGCCTTTGCTTCGAAATCTGCCTGTCCGCTGAAGCTGGCGTTGGTCTTCATTTCATTGAGGCCTGATGCAACGGTCTCCTTTGTGAGATAATCCAGTGAAGAGAATCTCTCACTGATGTAAGTGGCCGGGGCTGCACTGTTGTTGCAGCTGGCTTTTACGACAGGCAGGAGGGTGGATTTATTTGCTGCCGTTATATCGCCACCCCGCAGCGTACCGCTCTTGGACCACATGCCTTCAGTCCACTTCATGTCCTGGCTGACGCCAAAGGTTGGAGTGTAGCTGTAGTTGGTCGGCCCGTGGACCAGGGAGATATCCTTGGCGATGTAATTTGTGGGGGTATCGATCAACTCTTCGCTCTTATAGGAGCCCGTTCCCGACTCGTAAGTCCTCTGGCTGTCACGAACTCTCTTGTCCACACCCACATAACCGTAGCCGGAAACTGATTTCTCTGACTTGACATTCTTTCCGTACTCGTCAACCTTCTCAGAGACATTGAAGCGTCCAACGTAATCCTCGGTCGCTTCGTAAACTGGGTTTACCTTGGGATGGGCATCCGGAGTTTCCTTCTTCAGAATTCCTATGTGCCCGGTTCCCTCGAACTCGACTTCGGTATTCATGGTGGAACCGTTACGGTCCAGTTCTATGGATCTATCCTTTTCGATCTTATTGGCTGAGGTGTACTCCTCGTTCATGGTGGCACCGGTTATGGTGTTGATGCCCTTGGACTTCTCAGTCCATTTTGTGCGATAGTCTATGGTGCGGTTCTGAGGCAGTGCAAAGCTGGTGGGCTGGTGCACTGCAGAGAGATTTGTCACTGATCTTATGGACTTGTTCTCGGTGCGAATCTTCGTAATCTCTTCGCTCTCATATGTGCCGCTGCCAAACTCGCGCCTCTTGAGCTCGGTTCCCGGATCGACTATTCGAGTGGATGCGCAGCTCGATATGACTTCAGTGAGATCGGCTCTGGCATATGCGCAGTTGGTTATCGACTCCGGACCCTGGTGGGTGTCGTAGTCGTTATGCACATTGACAAAGCCCTTGCCCTGGACTCCCTGGGCCATATCGTAGTTGATATCCACGATTGGAACCCGCACAACTAAGGTTACTATGAAAGGCTCTTTCGAGCAGAGAGTGCCAACATTCCAGGTAAGATTGGAGGAAGAGGACGTCGATGGCTCAGGGTAGACCGAAACGAGCTCAACTCCGCTGGGTAGAATATCCCATAGGGTCACGTTGGTGTAGCAAATGGTGTAATTATCGCATGGCACGAAGAGATCGATAGTGTAGGTTACGTCTTCGCCTATGTGGGCGACGGGCTTGTCTGCAGTCTTGATCAACGTGAGATTGCATGTGTTACCGCCAAAGTAGTGGCTCGGGTCCTCCCAGGTCACAGTCTTGTTTTCGGGAGTGTTGGTCTTTGCCGTGACATTGCCTATATTGGAATACAGGCCCTCAATGGCAGTGCCATTGGCCATATAAATCCAGATCTCATCTTTGGTCAATATGCCGTCTCCGTTGATGTCACCGCTTACATAATTGGGATTGACTCCCGATATGGAATCGTTAACAGTGACATTTTTCAGAGATACATTTGATGGAGTTGTGACAACGTATCTCCAGGTTACATTTTCTCCTGGCGGTATGTTGGGATAGGGTGGAATATCAGCGTCCACTCCATTGGTGTACTTCTTGATCCTGATAACGCCGGACTCGCCATAGTAGTTGCTCGGGTCATCATCTGTACGGGTCTCATTACTGGGAGTCTTGCCTGTGACATAGCCTATGTTGGAATAATTGCCTGCAATGGCAGTGCCATTGGCCTTATAAATCCAGACCTCATCAAAGGTTAAATTCCCATCCTGGTTGATGTCTCCGCTGACATAATTGGGATTGACTCCCGGTACGGAATCCGTTACGTTTACGGCGTGGATCGGAACATTCGCGGTAGTTGTGACATTGTACTGCCAGGTTACATTTGCGCTAACCGGGATGAATGGGCCTGGTGGAGTATCTGCGTCCACTCCATTGGTGTACTTCTTGATCCCAATATCGCCGGTTTCGCCATAGTAATGGCTCAGATTGTTATCATAAACTGGATCATCGAGGGGAGTCTTTCCTGTGACGTAGCCTGTGTTGTTGTACTGACCAATAGTGGCGGTGCCTTTGGCCTCATAAATCCAGACCTCATTGGAGGTCAGATTGCCATCGCCGTTGACGTCGCCGCTTACATATTTGGGGTTGACTCCCGGCACCGAATCCGTTACGTTTACGGCGTGGATCGGAACATTCGAGCTAGTCGTGACATTGTACCGCCAGGTCACGGGATTTCCGGACCATATGTAGGGACCGGGTGGATTATCCGCATCCTCTCCATTGGTATATTTCTTGATTTTGATCGACGCGTTGACCTTGAGGTTCGTGAAATCCAGGTCTGTAATGTTATCGCATTCTAACGGCCTTTCGTAGAAGTACGGCGGCAATGGTATCCATTTAGGCTGGTTCACCTCAACTACCCGGTAGTTGCCTGGGTCCAGGTTGCAGACCCGCCAGAAACCTGTGGCGTTGGTGATATTCCAGCCTACCTTCTGGCCGGTGCTCTTGTTATAAACCTCTATCGTCCAGCCTGCCAAGCCGACATTATCGCTGCTATTGAGCTTATAGCCGCTGAGGCACATCTGGGGATCGTTATTAAAGTTCATGGTGCTCTTGTTCTCGCAGACCAGAGATACTGTCTGGCTGGAGTGTTCATTATGCCAACCGGACTTGACGGTCTCGTTAACCAAGTAATCACCAGGAGCAAGGCTGCATATCTGCCAGTGGCCTGTGGCATTGCTGGTGGTCCATCCAACTCTCTGGCCGGTGCTCTTGTTGAAGACCTCAATCGTCCAACCGTCCAGAGGATCGCCTGTGCAGGAATTTAATTCCTGACCACTGATGCACAGAAGCTTCTGGTTGGTGAAGTTCCGGTTGGTCAGGTTGGTGTTGCAATCGAGGGTGACGGGAAGCACCGGTGTTGTGATGGTGGTCCAGCCGGGCTTCGTGGTCTCGGTTACAGTATAAGATCCGGGATCAAGGCCGCAGAACTCGTAGTAGCCTGTCG
>JAQVZT010000069.1:0-7467 GCA_028708055.1 Methanothrix sp. | reverse complement strand
CTCGCCGCTGCTGTTCGAGAGGGTGATGGTCCAGCCGGGGAGACCGGTGTTGTCACAGTCATCGAGCTTGTAGCCGCTGATGCAGAGCTCTTTGATGTTCGTGAAATTCTGGTTGGTAAGGTTGGTGCAATCGAGGGTGACGGGAAGCACCGGTGTTGTGATGGTGGTCCAGCCGGGCTTCGTAGTCTCGGTTACAGTATAAGATCCGGGATCAAGGCCGGAGAACTCGTAGTAGCCTGTCGCGTTGGTAGTGGTTGTGTCAACCTCGCCGCTGCTGTTCGAGAGGGTGATGGTCCAGCCGGGGAGACCGGTGTTGTCACAGTCATCGAGCTTGTAACCGCTTATGTTCCGAAGCCTCTGGTTGGTGAAGTTGATATTGGTGATATTCGTTCCCGCCAGAATCTTTGTATGGCAGGATGGCAACGAAGTCTGCACCCAGCCATCTTTTGGAACCTCGCAGACTGTGTAGGTTTCGTTCCTGAGATTGCAGATCTCCCAGTAGCCTGCGCCATCAGTTACCGTGGACGTGTTATTTCCCAGCGTGTCATTGGCCCATATAGTCCAGCCTGACAGCCCTGAATAAGGCGGGCAGCCATCCAGCTTAAAACCGGAGAGGCAGGCCAGCTTGACGTTGGTGAAGTTGATGTTTGATATGGGGAGAGGCGGGTCGTCAATGGTGATGTCATGGCATCCAGCTGGAGACAATTTGGACCATCCTGTTATCAGAACCTCGCAGACAGTATAGTCTCCTGGGAGCAGGCCGCAGATCCGCCAATATCCCGTCGCATTGGTAGTGGTATTGACCTCACCCAGGTCAAGCTGGCTATTGCCGTTGTCGTCTATATATATCGTCCAGCCAAAAAGGCCCTGACCCTTCTCGTTGAGCTTGTAGCCGGATATGCAGGTGGTTTCGGTGTAGTCATACTTAACACAAAGTTTGGACGCAACCCTTGTGGCGATTTTGGAATCGCATGTTCCAGGGACGTCCTCTAGCTTTTGGCCCCTGGCATGGGTCAGATAATTTCTAGTCTGGCCGGGAGTTGTGGCATAAAAATATGAAAGATCGTAGGTGGGAGCAGTGTAAACCATTGTAGAGGAAGTAGAACTATTATTATAGCAGGTAAAATTGAATCCAGAGGTACCCCAGTAATCCAGTATTCCATCATAGCCTGTTACGGATGTAGTGGTATAATTGCGGTTCGTCACCATAAAATATCTTGAATACGGCATATCGACATAAGACCACATTGTCAAATTGACAATGGCATCACCCGCACCATCGCCCGTGTTTTCAAAATAATAATGCTGGTTGCCGGTCAGGTTGGATATGAATTCCACTTTATTAAGGATGCCCAATGTAGTATTGAATTGCGGAAGAACGTGATTTATATTCCAGTTGACTGTTGCTTCCGGAATGTTGCTGCAATAGGTGACACTATTTTCCCCAGCCAGAGCTGGCAGAATCGTTGCCATTAAAATTAAACCAACCCATATAAATATACGTGACATCACCATCAATGCCCCCCTGGAGGAATCCTATCAATATCCTTAGCCGCCTTCGATCTAATCAGACATCCATAGGTATCTATTTTATGACAAAAGCAATTAAAATTAAATAAAATCACGTTCTATCACCTTTATCGCGTGCCATTGCATCGTACAGGTATGAGACGCAGACTTTGGCACCAGCTAAAATCCGAAAATTCGATGAAACACCACTGGAGGAGTCCGTTCTTCGCCTGGCCCCCAGTTCTCCTCGGAGATGAAGCACCTCTCCGGGAGAAGCCGCAACAAAGCCAGATACATCCTGGACCCTGTAATTTGCCGTTCCGCTTGAAGCTGATTCTGTTAAGTTTAAACCAGAAGGACCTGAAAAATCATTTACTCCGTCGAATGGCGGCAAATCTCTGGAGGTCGCTAAAGATGCATTTGCTTTGATCTCCTCTGAATTGGGTAGAATTAGAACCAGTTCGCTTTTAGCTGCAGAGGATATACTAGAACTTGAATTGGATTTGTCCAGATTTTCAGCACGGGTATTCAAGGTCATATTTACATCTATGTCTATTTCCACCGCCTTTAATACGCCCATTTCCGGGTCGAATTTTGGCAAAGTGAAGTTATCAGCCCAATTTGTATTCTTCAACGGAACTGAGTCGCAGAATATCAGATCTTCAGCACCTGCACCGGTAAAGGTAATGATCAAAATAAGAGATGATAACAGAGCAAATTTGATACTAATCATATTAATGGCACCACCAGATGAGCATTATCTTTTCGCCAAAAAAGCTGAAAGCAGCACTGCTTAGGCCTGCTACTGGCGATAGCGCTTCGCCTGATCCTGATTTATAATAGTAGCCATATATGCCACTCTGTCCTGACATAAATTGATTCCCTCCCATACGCAGATCCATAATCAGCAATTGGACTGATTTGTGCTTATTTATGAAACCACTATATTGTGTTCAAACATATCTATATAGCACTTTTGGTGCAATTTCCAATAGAAACCATTAATAATAAAAGAGTAGATTATTAAATAAATAAATATTTAAACCATTCTCCACCCATCTGGTCCGTAGGTATGGATTCGCATAAACCACATTCATTTGATTAACTTTGATCTGGAAAAACAATACATTAAAAACGCCAGATAAATCAAATTACATAACACAGATAGATCAGTGAACCAAAAAAAGATTATTCCGTTCTATTTCACAATCTTCTCTATCCGTTCCAGAGATTGCTTTATTCGACTCTGAGATGTAGCATAAGAGAGACGAATATGGTCTGCGCCACCTGGCCCAAAGGCTGATCCCGGAGTGGCCGCAATAAGAGCCTCCTTAAGCAGCCTATCTGCAAAAGCATCTCCTCCACCCATCGCAGATACATCCGGAAAGAGATAGAAAGCCCCGCCAGGCACGCTGCATGATATTCCTAGGTCCTTGAGGCCAGCGATCAGCATATCGCGACGAACCTGAAACTCCTTCACCATATTTCCCACATCATCCTGCGGCCCCTTCATGGCAACAAGCCCTGCACGCTGCACAAATGTCGTTGCCTGGGATACGGAGTGAGAGAGCAATCTGATCACCCACTTCATGGGTTCCTTGGGACCGGCAAGGTAGCCCAAACGCCACCCAGTCATGGCATAGGCCTTGGAGAAACCATTAATGGTGACAGTTCTATCCGCCATTCCCGCCATTGAGCCAATGCTGACGTGATCGTGATCATAAATTATCTTTTCATAGATCTCGTCGGAGATGACAGACAGATTATGATCCACAGCCAGATCACGAATCTCTTCCAGAACCCTGCGATCGAACACGGATCCGGTGGGATTGGAAGGAGAGTTCACAATGATGAGCTTGGTCCGGGAGTTGATGCTTTCCGAAAGATTCTGAGGCATGAAATTGCTGTCCACGCTTCCCCAGGCCACCCGACCTCCGGCAAAGGTTACGCAGGGCTCATAGCTCACCCAGGAAGGGCCGATGAGAAGACATTCATCCCCTTCCGAGAGAAGCGCCTGAATTGCGGCAAACACGGCCATCTTGGCACCGGGAGTTACCACTACATCATCTGCGGTTAAATTGAGGGAATTTTCCCTGCAGAGCTTTTCGGCAATAGCCTGCCGCAGCTCTGGAATTCCTGCGGTTGGAGCATAGCGCGTCTCGCCATTTTTGATAGAGCTGCATCCCGCCTCGACAATATGCTTGGGAGTATCAAAATCAGGTTCACCAACACCCATGTCGATGATATCCTGGCCGCTTGCTGCCAGCTTTTTGGCCATAGCGGATATCTTCAGGGTAGTCGATTCATGAATGGAGGCCATTCGGAGAGAGACCACGCCGCTATACCCCCTCAGCGTTCTTCAAGAGCTTGACTGCCGCCTCAACCGCCCGTTTGGAATAGTCCACCCTCTTGTGAGCATCGGGCCGGGACATCTTGGGTCCGGTGATGCCGAGAGTTACGGGCTTATTGAACTCAAGGGATAGATCCATCAGCTTTCGGGCCGCCTGGGAGACAACGATTTCATCATGGGCCGTCTCCCCCTGAATTACGCAGCCGATTGTCACCACTGCATCGATATCTTCGCGACAAAGCAGCTTCTTGACCATGAAGGGCATATCATAAACGCCGGGAACATAAACGACTGCAACAATCTCTGCTCCAAGGAACCGGGCATGCTCTCTGCCTAAAAGCTCCATCTGATAGGTGATGTCCCTATTGAACTCCGAGATCACGAAACCAAGTCTTGCCATAAGCTGCCAACCCCGTAGAAAGTAGCCTTCATGCTTCCGTCCCTGGCTAATAAACCCATCGATTCATTCCGCAATTAAATCACTCTGCAATCAAAACGCATTTATCCTCAGCAATTGTCCGATGACGAGGGTGCCATATGAGCTTAATTTATCTTAACGGAAAGTTTGTTCCGGCGGAACAGGCTGCGGTTTCGGTCTTTGATCACGGATTTCTCTATGGAGACGGGGTCTTCGAGGGGATTAGAGCCTATGGAGGGCGCGTCTTCCGGCTCGAAGACCATGTGAGAAGGCTCTTTGATTCGGCAAAAGCTATTCTGCTCTGCGTTCCCATGAGCGAGGAGGAGATGTGCGAGGCAATCCTTGAGACACTGAGAAAAAATAAGCTTCGTGATGCATACATCCGGCCCATCGTCACCCGTGGCTATGGCGACCTGGGATTGGACCCCAATAAGTGCAGCATTCCCTCAGTCATCATCATCGCCGTAGAGTGGGGCGCAATGTACGGAGACCTCTATGAGGTTGGACTTACGGCCATATCCGTCTCAGTACGCAGAAATGCTCCGGACGCGGTGCCACCCAATATCAAGAGCCTCAATTATCTGAACAATATCCTGGCAAAGATCGAGGCCAACATCAAAGGCGGAAACGAGGCCATAATCCTCGACTCAAACGGACTGCTGTCAGAGGGAAGCGGAGACAACATATTCGTCGTTAAAGGCGGAAAGATCCGCACCCCCCACACGATAAACAACCTCAAAGGCATAACCAGGGACGCAGTAATGGAGTTAGCTGCCGCTCGCGGCTATGATCTCTTTGAGAGCGATATGGGACTGTTTGACCTCTATACTGCGGACGAAGTTTTCGTTACGGGAACCGCAGCAGAGGTTGCACCCGTTACCAAGGTCGACGGCAGGGAGGTCGGAAACGGCAAGCCCGGACCGGTGACAAAGGACCTCATGGCGGCCTTCAGAGTGCTTGCCAATTCCACGGGCTCACCCATATACAAATAGTCTAGATAGTATAGACCGGGGGATTTAGCCCTCATCCTTTTTCGCTTTTTAGTTTGGCAGTGCCCTCACAAATACTCTTCTCTTTCTCGGGCCATCCAATTCGAAGAAAAGGATCCTCTGCCAGATCCCCATAACCAGTTTCCTCTTCTCAACGGGAATCATAAGGCTATTTCCAAGAAGCGTGGCCTGCAGATGAGCATGAGCATTGCCGTCTCCCCTATCATGCTGGTAGCCTGCCCCTTGAGGGACAATCCTCTGCAGAAGGCCGAGGATATCGTTTATCAATGCATTATCAGCCTCATTGATGACAAGTCCAGTGGTCGTATGAAGGGAATAGACAAGCATTATCCCGTTATCTACTCCGCTCTCCCTCAGGGCCCGATCTACCTGATCGGTGATATCAATGACATCAACCGATTTGTGGCTTTCAATCTCGATCATTGTAATATCCTCAAAATGATATGTCTCCAATGAAGCAGATTTAAGTTGTTCGATTTGAGCATCAAAGGGGAAGGACCCGGGTATATTCATCTCGAGGGGATGGATGACATAAAATTGCTAAGAAATCCCGGATCCAAGGATAACCTATCGTTGATCATATATAAATTTTACTGTATAACGTGCAGAAAATTTCATTTCCATGATTTCTATCGCCATTCCAACCCATCTGATTGAAAAATGACTGAGATAAAAAAATATCATAACATAAAACATCGGTCCTCTAGTTAGCGAATGCTTACTGATTCTAAAATAATGCAATATGTTTGAAACGAAAGGACCGCCGGATTAAACTGGACGAATTGAAGGATACCACAGAATCATATGTGCTAGATTGCCGGCGCCCTTCAGCAATAAAGCTGTAGAATGCCGCGAATTACTGCCATTTTAAGAGATCACAAAAAATATAAGAGGCATCCGCCAATTAGGAATAACGCTGGATGTGTAAGCATCGATAAGAATAGATGCACTCTGTTCGTACCGTTTTTTGATAAAGCGCATATAATTACTTGACAAAAAGATTTCTCATTAAAAATTTATCACAACATTTAACATCATTAATAATTTATATGTTTAGAGCAACAATTTAATAATAAGACCGTTCCAACTGGAATTCAGGAGGAAATAAGACTATGCAAGAAACGAGGAAACAAAATACGGAAACTCTAATCCTCAAAGACACTACCGCTAATCCGGCGCCTCTCGGTCTGCTTGGCTTTGGACTGACCACGGTACTGCTGAATATCCACAATGCCGGCTACTACGAGCTAAACTCAATGATCCTGGCTATGGGAATATTCTACGGAGGCCTCGCCCAGATTATTGCAGGAATAATGGAATGGAAAAAGAACAACACCTTTGGAACCACCGCCTTCACATCCTACGGACTGTTCTGGCTCTCACTGGTAGCTCTGATCTTCCTGCCAACGCTAGGGCTTGCCCAGGCCACATCAAAGCCTGCCTTTGCAGCTTACTTCTTCATGTGGGGACTCTTTACCTTCTTCATGTTCATTGGAACCCTGCGGATCAACAGAGCCCTGCAGTTCGTCTTCCTCTCGCTGACCATCCTGTTCTTCTTGCTTGCCGCAAGAGACTATCTGGGGAGCGCTGCAATTGGATCCCTGGCAGGATATGAGGGAATAATCTGCGGGCTGTCCGCCATCTATGCCGCACTGGCCCAGGTCCTCAATGAGGTGTACAAGAAAGTTGTAGCACCCCTCGGCCCGGTATAGAGAAGCTGACATAATTTAGATGATCCATTAGGAGATCCTCATTTTGGGATCTTCAGTATTCCTTTTTCTTGCATTTATGCTACGAGGCAGAGAATACCTGCCGAATTGATCGTTAAATTCAATCGCTGTTTTGGCCACCAAGCTGATCAGCTTTTTAGCCCTGCAAAGTCGAACCTGAATTGGGAGGGCAATGCGGCTTTGCGCAGGGCCCGCAGGCCACGTTAGTAATCAGTAATCGCAGGCTGCTTTGAATTTCCTCCCGTGGAAAAATAAGAGCAGCTCGATAAATCAGGATGCTCTGCCCATTCAGGAGCACGAAGGAACAGAGAGACTATCGAGCCGCATATCTCGCCAGTCCATCCCACTCTGCACCCTTAAATTTCCCTAAGACCAGCAGATCGCCTTTTCCGGCAGTCGCATTCCCTTCGAACAGATCCCCTTGCGAGGCAAGAGCGGTCCATTTCTTTT
>JAQVZT010000461.1 GCA_028708055.1 Methanothrix sp. | reverse complement strand
ATGAGTTCCTGGACGAGAATCCAACTGTTTTGTTTAAGACCATAGACTATGTTAACAACCCGCTTATTATTGCCAAGAATAAATTGATGACTGCCATTAATAGTGCCATGGAGATTGATCTAACCGGTCAGGCTACTGCAGAATCAATTGGAGGGACATTCTACTTCGGCATAGGAGGCCAGGCAGATTTTATGAGAGGTGCAGCTCTTGCACGGGGCGGCAAGAGCATCCTGGCTCTTCCATCAACCGCTATTAACGACACTATTTCCAGGATCGTGCCCTCCCTCCAGGAGGGAACTGGAGTAACCTATACCAGAGGGGATGTACATTATGTCGTTACAGAGTATGGGATAGCCTATCTTCATGGAAAGAATATCCGGGAACGGGCCATGGACCTTATTGCCATCGCCCATCCAAAGTTCAGGCCGTGGCTGGTTGAGGGTGCCAAAACGCTCTTGCTTATTTACAAGGATCAGGCATTCATACCTGGTGCAAGTGGGATATATCCGGAAGCATTGGAGACGCTGAAGACAACCAGGAGCGGTCTGCACCTTCTGCTCAGGCCTGTAAAGATAGGAGATGAGCCCTTGATGAAGGACTTTTTCTATGCTCTCTCCAGCCAAAGCATGTATCGCAGGTTCATGTCCGTTAGAATGGACATGCCCCATAAGAGGTTGCAGGAGTTCGGGGTGATCGATTATGCCAACAGCATGATGATCCTTGCTATTGTTGAGGGCGATAACAGAGAAACCATAGCCGCAATTGGACAATATGAGATAAATGAGAAAATGCATACTGCAGAGGTTGCGCTGGTAGTAAAGGATGAGTATCAAAATATGGGCGTGGGCCACGATCTTCTATCTTATCTCACTCACCTGGCTAGGAGGATGGGGCTGCTGGGATTTACGGCCGAGGTTTTGGTTGAGAATGGACCTATGCTAAATCTTTTTAAAAGTATAGGATTTGATACGAAAAAGAGAAATGAGGATGGGGTCTACGAGATGCAGATGACCTTCAGAGACCCTGATGATTTGGCCTGACGTAGGATGACGAAAATCGATGACTTGCCTGGGCCAGTGCTCTGTTATCGTCCTACGAAGCATCTGGAAATGCAATTACAGGATATGAGTCAATAAAAGGAGAACGTCTGAGTCCATTTCTCAGGCTTCTTTAAAGCCATGACTAGAGAATTTTGTCTCAGCTTCTGATCCGCCCGCGATAATCCGTTCAAAGCTTACTCTTTCTGGGTCCCTCATATCCTTTGCTGCGTGTCTTTTTGTCAAAACCAGAATCCACTTTGCTGCTCTTCACAGATCTTGATGGATCGTGCTTGCCCGGTCCGTCGCTGGGCATTCCTTTAGCACCCTTCTTCTTGCTCATAGTACTCTCTTGCCGTGAGATATATATATAGCCGATCCGCTGCAATACGAGCGAAGGTGGCTTTCTGCAGCCCTGCTCACCCCTGAGGTTTTAGGTATGATCTCCATGGCATTGGCAAAGGCCTCGATAGCCAACTGCTCGCGTCCGCCCACGCTTGAGGCATAGGCTCGCAGCCGCATAGCCAGCTCTGCTTCAGGCGCACCACCCCCCGGCCGCAAGCAGCTTGTCCTGAACCACAACGCTCACAACGCGAAGCGCATCTTTCATAGCCCAGTCCAGCTCATCGACAACGTGCTCCGTTCCGTCCCGCAAAATAATGGATACCGACTTGGGATTCTCGCAATCTTCCACGAAGGTCATCTTCTCATCTGAGACCTTCCTCTCCTAGACCAGCCCGTCTTTCCCAGGTCGTTCTGAAAGATCTCGTGGATGCTGGTGACGGCTCTCCATATCCTCTTTTTTGTTCATATTTATGCCGAGCGTTTTTTTTTTACGGACGGCTGCCCTATTATCTGACCGCCGGGCTTCCTGCTTTTGAGCCGGAGCTATCGCAGGGCAATCTGATGACGTCCCTGCTGGGTTATCATATGTTCACCGGGCTTATTTTTGCCACAATCGCAATAATAGTAAGCGGACGACGGTTTTGTCGTTATATCTGTCCGCTGGGCGCTTTTTATGGACTGCTAAATCGCATTTCTACATTTCGGGTTATTATTGATAAACAGATCTGCAGTGATTGCGGGTCGTGCTTGAGCTCCTGTCCGATGGGTGTGGACCTGGCAAGGGGCAATTTCCTGGATGTTTCAGACTGCATTAAATGCGGACGATGCATAATTGCCTGCAAGAAGAATGCCAGGTCATTTTCGATATTGCCTTTATTGAGTCGGGAACGAAATGGTTCACGAATGCCATGAACTTCAGGTCAGCAGTGAAATGGCATTCATCGTCCCCGATCCGCAAGAAGGCGGCCTGCATATTCGCCAGCCTTCCCTGAGCCCAGAATGCTGCCAGAAGAAGCCCATTTCTGTCCTGGCAGAGGCTGTGTCTGTGGGCCTCAAGCTCGGCCCCTCAGACTTAATAGAGAAAAGTTGAGTTGAGGCGACCCGATTCATCCCCGGCCCGCCCATCATCGCATATTCGATCAAGACCACCAGTAGCCGCTGTAGTACGTGTAAGGATACCTGTAATAGTGGTATGTGTACGGATAGTAGCCATAGTAGGGCGTGTACCAGTAGCTGCC
>JAQVZT010000460.1 GCA_028708055.1 Methanothrix sp. | reverse complement strand
CAGCTCGATGGCCCGATCATAGGCGGAGACGGCTTCTTCATGCTTACCTAGAGAATCGAGAGCCAATCCTTTGTTGTGCCAGGCTTTGGTATCGTTTTCATCGATTTCGATGGCCCCTTCATAGGCTTTGATCGCCTCATCGAGCCTGCCCAACAAAAAGAGGGCATTGCCTTTAGCATGCCAGGCAAGAGCATACTGCGGATTGAGTCTGATGGCCTCGTCGTATGCCTGGATTGCTTTTTCGTACTCTCCCTGTTCATATTGAGCCATGCCCTTACTGCTCTCTTCTTCCGCCGTTTGCTGGCCGCATACCTGGGTGGCGAGGAGCAGCATGATGAGGGCGATCAAGATCAGATTCATATCGTCCGGCGACTATGGGAATGATAATGTAGTATATCCGGCACTGGAGATGTTGTTGGTCTCATCCGCTTCGTCTACCTGATTCAGGTAATCCGCAGTGACCCGGTACTTGTAGCTCTCGCCCGTTGGCACCTGGTGGGTGAAGGACAGGGTCTTTCTATTCGTGATTGCCGCAGACGTCATATCGTAGTTCAAGCCGGTCACGCCGCCAGTTCCCAGCAGGCTATATCCTCTTGTTGGATCACTTGTCCACTCCACCTTAACCTTGAAGGGTCCTGTAGCAGTATTTCTTACCGGATTTATCACTGTCACGTTGACCAGCACAGTATGCCCAGAGGGAACCACGCTGACTCTATTGATCTTTAATTCGCTGATTGCTATATCCGGCTTTATCTTTACGGCATAATCAGAGGCAGGGGCTTTTGCCGCTTCGACCATTGCTACAGGACTCATTACCATTACTGCTATTACCATCAGGTACAGAAGACCAAACCATTTCATGACAATCACCTTATCGTTTTTTCATCTGTGCTGCTCATTGCATTTGATTCTTGTATTAGATTCTTTCATTTGATTGCCTGTCCGGCTCCTGTGATTACGGGAACAGTTTTACTCCCGAGTCACAACAGGATGACTGCCTCCGGGGTGGAACAGTTGTTTTTAGCCAGCATTTGGCTTTGGTGGGGTCCTGAATCCCTGGCCGGACATAAGTCCAGGCCATGCACCTCGCATCGCCATCGCATTCTGCTTTGCATAGCCGCCAATCAGGATTATCAAGCAAGAGGCTCCTATAATCGCCTCCCGGTCGATTTGCTCCAGGCTCATGCTCATAATTTGGACAATTTACTACATAGTTTGTAGCGAGCCTCGTATTCCAGAGGTTTCTGTCCAGCAGACATCCTTCATCTCCGGTGAATAAGACAGACAGCGCAATGGTGAGGCTATCATACGCTTTATAGCGATCGCACAGATCAATTCTAATTTTGGGAATGAGTCCCATCTCAAACGGATAGCTATAGACCTGATTTGATTCGCTGCATTCGCTCGGCTTGCTTACGCGATCCCGATTATCCCAGGCAGCCTGCACGCATTCATCGAGGTTGTGTCTCGCCCGTCTCCTTGCTTCATTTGGATTGAAGTATCCAACCGTCCCCTGGCCTGAAAAGGATGGGTATGTCTGGCCGGAGGCGCCGCTTATGGAAGTCACGGAAACCGAGTATGAAGCCGTGCATGAACGAGTTACATCCTGACTCGCAGCCAATTCAGAAAAAGCTACTATCCATACCAGCAATAATATCAGCATTCGCATATTCATTTCTATCTGCCCCCACATTCGCCGATCACCAAAGTAAGCAGGCAGAGATATTGTATATGATTAATCATTAATCTATTTATCGCTGCGGGAGCATGATATCGGGCAGTGCGCCAATCAGGGTCTCGTTGTCTGCCATTTCGCCAATATTTATGCGTTTTGTAATATCAATACCGAAATGCTTAATAATAATCGCTTAAATGATGCATACAAATAAGATATTATAAGATCATTATGAAAGAACGACTTGAGGATGCAAACTGGCAGAAGAGGTGCAATTAGATGAGAATTAACAAATGGTTATTCCGGTCGGCGCTATCGCTATGTATTTCGCTGCTTATAATCAGCACGGCACTGGCATCGGACAGCGCAGGTTCAGATTACCCCAAGAGGATTGTAGATAATGCGGGTAGGGAGATCACCATCCATAGTCCAGTGCAGAGGATAATAGCAAACAATGGAGATGCAGTCGAGGCCATAATCATGCTCGGCGAAGGCGACAAGATAGTGGCAGTTTCGGATACGGTAAAACAAAAATCAAGCTATTATTTCCCTATGCTAAAAAATGTGCCATCCATAGGAACATTCAACAAGCTTGACTATGAGATGATTGGCGCAATCGCCAAGGGACGCAATGAGACAATTGCTCCGGATATAATCTTCATAGGCTACAGCTACCCAGGAAAAGCCTATGGAATTGAAGCCCATGCCAAGGCGCTTGCACCGTTTGAGAACATAACCTGCATCGGCCTGGATTTCTTCTATCCTGAAAACATGACAACCGATATGGAGAAGCTGGGAATCATCCTTAACAGGGAGGCAGAATCTGACGAATATATTAACTGGTACGATGAGAAAGCCTCCGACATAAAGGAAGCGGTGAAAGACACTTCGATGCCCATAACATATGTAGAATGGACATCAAAGGGTGACGATCTAAGCGGGATGGGGC
>JAQVZT010000459.1 GCA_028708055.1 Methanothrix sp. | reverse complement strand
GGGGTCGCTTCGGGTGCTGGAGCAGGTGCTGATACCGCTCCTATGGTTGGCTCGGCCTTGATCTCTGTCTTGCGCACTTCTACACGCCTGAGTGGATAGATGGCCTTTGCCTCTTTGTAGATATCCAAAGATATCTTGCCGCCCACAGCTTCCTGGATCAGCTGGTTTAAGTCCAGGCTCTTCGACCTCTCTAAGACGACCTTCTTGGAGAGTTCCCTGATGCTTTTAACCTGGTTGGCCCGCGCTCTCTTCACTGTGAAGCAGCTGGGCTTGACCCGGACATGGTAGCCATCCGTGGTGATTACATCCACGATGGAATCGATTCTTGAGGTCCTTCTCTTGACCAGGGAGCGCACATAATCAGTGGTCATCTCATGACCCAGGAACTTGGTGTATGCCGAATCTCCGGCCACACGGTCTACCTTGAACACGAGTTTGGTATTCTGTTTGGAGAAGTTATTGGTGAGATCTCCTAGTGTGGTCTCAACGATCCTTCCTACGACCCTCTCCGGGTCATTGGCTACCGTTTCCCCAAATGGAACTCTGCCGAACATCTCCGGGCTTACAATCTTATACCATTGCTTGGCCTTTCTGCTCTCAGCCTTTCTCTGTGATCTTCTTGCCAATAAACATCCTCCGAGTTAATATCAATCCGAAGTTCGTTCAAGCTCACGGTATTTAAACCGATCGCCCAAAAAAGATGAGACAATTAAATTGGCTCTCAAGATGGCCTTCTAAAAAACTAGTCTGCCGGCCAGACATAGATGTAGATGTAGTTGGACCAATCATTGCAGCAGTAGCTGAGTATGTGCCAGCCGGGATTATTTGCCTTAAACCAGGTCTGATACCATCCAGTGCTCTTGTAGCCGAAGTTCTTGACTTCAGGCGGACAATAGTAGCTCGGTCCGCTGCAGGTCGTCCACTCAAAGGACCAATAGACGCCTGGCCTGCTTACCTTGGACCATAGGGGCAGCCACTGACCGTTGAACACACCCGCTACCGTCGCCAGCTTTCCCGGGCAGCTCTGCACATAATATTCGTTGCACCGGCAGGTGGATGGCATAGGATAGACGGCTTGATAGCTTTGCGCAGCGTAGCCGTAGGGCGCGCTCTGGCTCGCGATAGGAGCGCAGGTTGGACAGCCTGTGCTGTCCGGATAAATGCTTGAGACTCCGCCTGCAATTATAGTGGAGCTGGTGCAGGTGGTACAGGTCTTGCTGGAGGCGCTCGCCTGGCCGGGCAGCACTGCTGTACCGGCAACGGCAGCAGGATTGGGAGAGTTGACCAACGCCGGATTTGTGGCCGCGAGACGGGACGTGAACTGGGTGCTTCCTCGCGCAGGGTAATCCGCATAGCTGTAGCCACTCTGGTAGGACTGATCCGCGATCGGCCTGTAAAGGCTATAATCTGGCAGTGAAACTCCTTCGGCAACCGGATCAGGAGGAACCGGCGCTCCCTGGGGCAGGGATGTGGCGCTTATGACTGGCGCAGCATTTGAGTAGGCTGATGGCGCAGACATGACGGCGCCTGCAGGATAGACATAGATGTAGATGTAGTTGGACCATATGCCGCTGTTGTAGCAGAGGATATGCCAGCCGGAGACATCTCCAAAGAACCAGCCCTTCTTCCAGCCGCTTCCCGTCCAGCCCCACCATCGCACCGATGGTCTGGACCTTCCTGGATACCATTCGTAGACATAGAAGTTTCCGCTTGATTTAATATCCGCCCAAAGGGGGAGGTAGCCTCTGAAGCTACAGCCACCGATGCTCCTCAAGCCTGAGGCGGTCTGCACATAGAATTTGTTGGCGGAAACCAGTGAGCTGGGATAATACCATGTGCTGGAACCAGTTTCCACCGACTGAACAGGATATGATGATGAATAGGAGGCACTAGGCTGCGCGGAAGACGGCATGGCAGACGGCATCATCTGAGGAGCATCGTTAGGCTGCGAAGCAGAGATGAAACCCAGATTGCCATCCGGAGCGTAGCTCTCCATTTGCGGCTGGGCGAGTCCCAGCTTCTCGGCAGTCATCTGCTCCTGCACCGGCCCGCTGATCTGGGGCGCGGGATAGGCGGATTGCTGGTTCTGGTAACCGGTCTGCCCCTGTGCGGGATAGCTCCCGGAAGGCGCGCTGCTGGAAGATGATAACGATTGCTGGTTCAGGTAACCGGTCTGCCCCTGCGCGGGATAGCTCCCGGAAGGCATGCTGCCGGAAGATGATAGCAATTGCTGGCTCACTGGTGCCTGACCGGATTGATCTGGCACATAAGAATCTGTAGCTATGACGGCGAGCGAGCTTTCATCCTGACCAGCATCCAGAGCGGTATCCGAAATGCCCACATCGCCTACCGCACCCAGGGCGGCGTTGGCAATCAGCAGAAAGATGACTGCCAACATAACTGTCAACTTAAGACTGAGAGTCATATACCCCACTTCATCCTATTTTTTTTGCTTTCTCCGTTCAATTTTAAGCGCTCTATCTATTTAATACTTGGCTTGAAGTTCCGAGAGCGGTAAGCCAATTAGTTTATAATAATAATATTTGCACTGCCAATTCGCCAGCCTCTATAGGAGTAATATTAGCAAAGATGCAAATTACCTGATGCTGAAAAAAGCGATTTTTCGGG
>JAQVZT010000068.1 GCA_028708055.1 Methanothrix sp. | reverse complement strand
GGTTGCCGTGATGACCTCGGGCGATCTGAGCGGCTTTGATCTGGTGGTAGTGGCCAGAAATGCCACACTAACCGGCAAGCTAAATCGCTACATCGATGGCGGTAAGGTGATATTCATCGCCTCAGACCAGGAGAGCCCGGAGTACCTGCCAGTCCGCGTGACCGGGGAGCAACCCGGTCCGGCCAGCCTCTGGGTGAGGAGCGAGGGCTTTGCCAGGGGAGTGCACTTTGACGAGATCGGGATCTTCCGGTATCCTCAGGCCGTATCCAGAAAGGGCTCCACCACTATGGTTGAGGCCAACGGTCAGCCTATCCTATCCTACTGGCGTTTGGGAAAGGGAATGGTGATCTACGACGGCCTTGAGATGGATTCCGACTTCTACCTCCGGCCCGAGTATCCTGTCTTCTGGTACCAGATGGTAAACTGGATCACGGGAGTTCCGGATTTAGCAGAAGCCAATAAAAAGACAGGCGAGATAATTCGCCTCGGTGATGCCAGCCAGATTGAAACGCCCTCTACGACTCTATCCGCCAGCACTCTGCTGCTTGATGAGGTGGGAATCTACCGCTACCAGGGAAAGGCTGTGGCCGCCAATATGTATAACCCCAGTGAATCCTCCCTGGCAAGAAAGGATGGTGTTCTTGCGGGAGAATTTGCATCCACCAGCCGGGAGACAATAGTCGAAAAGGACCTCTCCAACTGGGTGATTGCCCTGGCCGCTCTTCTCATCCTTCTGGAGCTGGCGGTAATGAAGAGGAGGCGAGAGACATGATTTGGATCCAGGATCTCTACTTTGACGCGCCGCAGCTTCTCTGGGCGATTCCCCTGGCGCTGCTAATAGGCGCAGTCCTGATTTCTAGAAGGGCGAAAGGCAAGCTCTTTGCCGCTTCTAGGCTTCTGGTCTTCTGCCTGATCATAGCGGCTGCCGCCAACCCCTACTTTGTCGAGCTGCATACCGTCTCCTCGCAAAAGCCGAGCATTACAATCCTGGACGACCAGACCGGCTCAATGGGCATCTTCGACCCACTTGTGGCTTCAAGGATAGTGAAATATGTAGACGCTCCCCTGCGCACCTTCTCCGGGGATACTACACCACTTGGCGACAGAATCGTTCAGTACTCCCTGCCGGGCAGCTCTCTTCTCCTGGTCTCGGACGGCTACAGCAACGCCGGTCGCTCTTTGGAAGACGCCCTGGCGCTGGCCCGTGCCTCTAATACTACTACATTCGCCATTTCTCTCGCTCCCCAGAGAGACGACGCGGGAGTGGAGATTTCAGGGACGAATACTGCGGTTCTGGGCGGGGACTATCCCTTCAAGGTGCTGGTGCGCTCTTCCCGGGGCTACCAGGGCCCGCTCTCCGTCTTCGCGGATGACAAGCTGATCTACAGCGATACGATAGTTGCCAACAACAGCGCCTCCATCAAGATCTCTCATTCCTTCCTGGAGACTGGTAATCATATCATCCGGGCTTCTATCGCCCCGGACGAGCAGCCGATAAACGATAACTACCAGAAAGCAGTCTACGTCGTCCCCAAACCACAGGTTCTGCTGGTCTCCAGCACAAACTCGCCCCTGGCGATTGAGCTGAACGATCTCTACAAGCTGACGCTGGTCTCCGATCTTCCGGATGGGCTTGATGGCTACAAGGCGGTGGTGCTGGACGATATCAAATACAGCACCCATCTCGATGAGCTGAAAAGCTATGTGCGCGAAGGAGGAGGGCTGGTGGTAGTCGGAGGCGAAGATTCCTATGAGAATGGCAATTACCGCAACAGCAGCCTTGAGGAGATCCTGCCGGTCCGTTCCATGCCCAGCATCTTCGAGGGCGGAAAGACGCTCATCTTCGTTATGGACATCTCCTTCTCCCTGCTCACCACGCGCACTGCGGACGGCACTCCTCTGCTCGATTATGAGAAATCTCTGGCTCTGGAGCTGCTCAAGTCCCCCCATTTCCAGGATTATAAAGTCGGCCTGATAGTATTCGGCACTAAGGCTTACGATGTGCAGGACCCGATCCCCCTCCGCCGAGCGGAGACCGTTCTTCGCGAGAGGATAATGAGCCTCGCGCCAACCGGTACGGAGAACAGCTATCTGGATAGCGGCCTGCAACTGGCCAGGGATATGCTCAATGTTAGCGGCGGCCAGGGTGAACTGATGATCCTGTCGGACGGAAACCTTTACAACTATCCGGAAGTGGTTACTCGCTCCATCGATCTATTGCGCCAGATGAATGTATCCGCTCGACTGGTGCAGGTTCAGGCCTTCCCCGGAGCTACAGGCAGATTCAATTATATAGCAGCCCAGACGGGATCGGACTATTCCGCTTTCGTTTATCCCGATTCGCTTACGACAACAATGCAGCAGCAGCCTGAGCTGACTGCCCCCGAGGAGAGCAGCCCATCCGGATACGCAGTCGGCATTGTCAATAAGGATCACTACATCACAGCCGATCTGGACCTGAACACCACAGTTACCGGATTTAATGATGTCACTCCCCGCGCCGGCGCCCAGCGTCTGGCGGCTATGCCTGACGGAAAACCGGTGCTGACAGTGTGGCGCTACGGTCTTGGCAGGGTGGCGGCTCTGACGGTCGATGACGGCAGTGCCTGGGCAGGCAATCTGTATGCGAGCCCGAGTTCACAGCTGATCTCGGCCACCCTCAATTGGGCGGTAGGCGATCCGCGACCCCAGGAAGATCGAATTGAAGCAGACGACGGATGGACGGGAACTCCTCTCTCCGTCACAATAAACAGCCCTGCGCGACCCAGCTTTCCGGAGGCGGATGTGGAAAAGGTTGGAGACAACCGATATGTAGCCACATTTGTGCCCAATAGCTCCGGCATCTACTACATCGGCAATTACGGCCTGGCGGTCAACTACCCGCTGGAGTACCGGAACATAGGTGTTAATCTGGATTTTTCCAGAATGATCATGGCAAATGGGGGAAAGGTCTTCAGCGAGGATGAAGCTAGAGAGAAGCTTGTGGTTGAAGCCAGCCGCGTCAGCCAGAGAACTCTACAGGAACGGATCTCTCGAAGAGATATCCTGCTGCTCATCGCTCTACTGATATTCCTGACGGAAATAATATATCGTAAGATGGATGAAGTTCGACGGAGAGGTCGATCTCGTGCCTGAAACACACCATCAGATTTTAATAGCATAATCGGCTTTACCGTTGATATATTGCGGAGGTAACTGCCACCAAATGAGTTCTCAAATGTGTACCGTCTGTGGCCTTCCTGCAGAATTGTGTATCTGCGAGGAGGTAGCCAAGGAGCAGCAGAGGATAGCTGTAAAAGTACAGAAGCGCAGGTATGGAAAAGAGGTGACGGTGATCCAAGGCATTGATCCTCATGAGATCGACCTTCAGGAGCTTTGCACCCATCTCAAGTCCAAGCTGGCCTGCGGGGGCACTGTAAAAGAAAGCCTGATAGAGCTACAGGGAAACCATATTCAGAGGATTAAGGAGATCTTGGTGAAGAAGGGATTTGGCGCGGACCAAATAAGCACATGATTTCCCTGAAAAAATGAGTTCTAGAGTTCTACAGGAGTACTCTACTGCTTGATCATTTTTCTTTCATCTTTCAATAGATTTCTTCCAGATCTTCAATATGCGCAAAGGCATCGTCGAGCTGTTTTCTGGCTCTGCACCTCTTGTCCTTCTCGTCCTGCATGCCCCGCGCTGCCTGGGCATAGACAGATTCCAGCTCGGGCGCACTGGCGACGGTGAAGACGGAGAGCACCTTTACGCCACCCTTCTTTACCACAATTCCTTTGAAAACGTGGCCTGCGCTGGCGGTGAGCCTCTCAACCTCCTTGGTGATCTCATCCACATCCAGATGCTCTCTGGGCCCCTGGATGATGATCATGGCCCGGGCCGCGTCGTCGGCGACGTGAGACGGAAAGAGCAGATTGGCCGGCTTGAGGCTGTTTTCAATAGCATCCCTAATGGACTGGTTCTTGCTATCGGCCTGATAAAATCCCATTGTGCCGATGCGAAGCCCTCCGTTCATGACCGTCTTGAAGTCGCCGAGATCGGTTACGGACAGCATCTCTGAATCCAGGGACTCTATCAGGAATAACAGGCGCTTGGCGACCATGTCGTTGATCTTGTCGTAGGCGGAGGCAATATCGCCGCCAAACCGCTTCATGTACTGGTTATCGACCAGGATTATGCCCTCCGCATCAACTTCCATCAGCTCCCTCATGCAGAAGGCGGCATTTTGCAGGTAGATAGAACCTTCTTCTCGGGCTGGCAGGATGGCAATTGTGACAACCGTGATATCCCGGTATTGTCTCTTCAATTCATTTATGAGCAATGGCGTGAAGGATGAGCCGGTCCCGCCAGAGGTGGATGTTATCACAAAGGCAATATCGAAGTCGCCCCTCTTCTCGATCTCGCCCATGATAAGGTCCCGATTATCCATAAAGGCCCGCTTGCCCACATTTCTGTTGGCGCCCACACCATGCAGGTTGGGAACGTGCAGCCGGTCTTTGGCAGTGGTAAAACGCAGTTCTTTAAGATCATTTATAGCCGTATTTACGGCGAGAGTTTCCACTCTACTGGGGAACTTGGGGCGCAAATAATATTTGGCGAGCCTGGCTGCCCCGCCACCCCCAAAAGCTTCTTTATTTACGGCGTCAAGTATTCGATTTCCGCATTGTCCTACGCCGAGCATCAGTACGTTGAGCATGATATCGAGTCTCGCAGTATTGGGTGTCTTAGCATGTATCTTAACACATCTCTTCTTCTTAATATTTATACACTTTGTATCGCCGGTAAACCCAGGCGATGATAAGCGCGACTGGGATAATAAGTAGTAAATATTGATATTTATACTCTCGTTCCAGGACAACCACCTGCGCGCTAGCCTCCCGGATTACCGATCCGTCTCCGCCGTCATAGCTGACCTTCAGGCGTATGGTGTAGTCTCCTGGACTCTCGCCCGAGAGCCTGGCCGGGTAATTTACCTCTTCACCGGGCTTTATTTCAAAGAAGCTCTCATCAAGTCCCGTAACAAGCAGCCCTCCGGATGGCACGACGGTCCCCTCTGCTTCGATTCTTGTCGCGGATGCGGTTCCCTTATTGGAGATGCTGATGTTCAGCAGGCTTTCTCCATCCAGGGGAATCGTCGTCTGGCCGGCAGGCTCAATGACCAGGTCCGCCTTGCTCTTCGGATATATCAGAATATTAAATGGATCCGAGCTGTTTGATTTCGCATTCTTCTTGGAATCAGTATAGCTGACGGTCACAGCTGGAACGCGGATAGAGCCTTCTTTTACGACATCCACCACATAAACCGCCGAATCAGTCTCGCCTGGGTCCAAAGCATCTTTGATCTTGGGGGGATAGCCGGCGACATAAGAAAATTCAGGCAGAGGCGGTACATCATCTGCTTTTATCCCCAGAGCTTGGCCGGTTCCTGTGTTCTTGACTGTGATGGTAACTTTGACCTCATCGCCCACGCTCATCTGATTCTTTTCGAAGCTCTTTCGCACAGAAAGCTCAGGTTTGTCCAGAGCCGCCGCAGGCCTCTCGGAAGCATGCTTTCTTGGCGTTCCCAGGCCCTGTTTATATTCGATCCTCACCCTGGCGGACTGCTCATCGAAGATATCAGAGACCGTAACAGTGATGCCATCATTGTCGGCTCCGCCATCGAAGTTATTGGAGCTGTCAAGCAAGAGAGCTCTTTGCTCATCAAGCGAACCGCCTACCGTGGAGGCTCTGATTACCGCCAGCCCATCTCTTACCGACTGGATCTCAATGAGCTCTATCCGATAGTCGCCCAGATCGACGCGATCTCCAATATTCAGGGTAAAATCCTTGAAGCTTATCTCATCGCTCTCATCTGTGTCGTCCTTCCCATTGGCTGATGCCAGGAGGAGAACAGAAAACAGCAGGCAGGCAAAACAGAGCAGATAGACCAGACGCCTCATCTTGGTTGACACCCTTTCTATGTGCATTTTCTCTCTGGCTTATATCCTTTCTTGATTTGAATCTTGCTCTTAGTGCACTTGCATCTCCAGGCTCAGGTCGATCCATTTTGCGTCCCTGGTAAGAGCCCCCAGGGAGATCACATCCACTCCACAGGCGGCATATTCGGACAGATTGTCAATGGTTATCCCACCGGAAGCCTCCAGAAGCAGACGATCTCGGAGACCCGTCTCCTGCAGCTGCTCTACACCGCGCGCAATCTCTTCTGGGGACATGTTGTCAAACATGATAATATCGGCTCCGCATCTGGCAGCTTTAATCATGTCCGCGGCGTTTTCAATCTCCACCTCTATCTTCTTGGTAAAGCTTGCGCGCTCTCTGGCTCGGCGCAGGCATTCCTCCAGCCCCAGAATCGCTATGTGATTGTCCTTGATGAGCACGGCGTCGGAGAGATTGAACCGATGCGTATCGCCGCCGCCCAGGAAGACCGCCTTTTTTTCAAATGCCCTAAAGCCGGGAGTGGTTTTGCGGGTTGCGGCGATGCGCACCCTTCTGCCGGCAAGAAGAGTGCATTGCCGGGTTAATGTGGAGATGCCGCTCATCCGAGCCATGAAGTTAAGGGCGAGTCTCTCCGATTGGAGGATGCTTCTCGCGCTTCCTCTGATGGTGATGACCTGGGACCCGGCGGGAACGAACTCCCCGTCATCGAACAGTGGCGTGGCCGTTAGCCGGAAGTAGGCAAATATCTCCTGCGCTTCGAATAGGCCGCTGATTATGCAGTCTTCTCTGGCAACGACTCCCGCCACGGCTTCGATCTCCGGGACGAGTGTGCTGGAGTCATCCCACTCCCCCAGGTCCTCGGCCACAAATCTCTCCAGCTCAGTGGTTAGCATACCGCAAAGGTTTTGATGTCCAATTGATTTATAGCCTCCGATGCCTCTCAAGATCGGGCTTGTCGGGTGCGGCGCTATCGGAGCTGAGATCGCCAAGGCGGTAGACTCCAGTGCGTTTGATGCGAATCTAGTTGCAGTATGCGATCATAATCCGGAAACGGCAGCAGCGCTGATCAACAGCTTGCAGCATAAGCCGGCCAAGGTCAAGCTTGATGAGCTGGTGAGCCTCTCGGATGTTGTCGTTGAGGCAGCGAGCCAGAAAGCTGTTCCTGCCATTGCCAGGGCAGCACTGGTCGCGGGAAAAAAGCTGATGATCATGAGCGTGGGAGCGCTTGCTAACGGCGAGCTGTTCGCCGAGATCAAGGCCCTCGCCAAGGAGCATGGCGCTCGGGTCTATCTCCCCTCCGGAGCTATATCCGGGCTGGACGGCCTCAAATCTGCGAGCATCGGCACCATTCGATCGGTGACTCTCACGACCACCAAGAATCCCGCGGGGCTAAAGGGCGCGCCCTACATTTTGGAGAACAAGATCGACATCGATACCCTCGCCGGGCCGACGCAGATCTTTGAGGGGAGCGCGCTCGCCGCAGTGAAGGCATTTCCTGCCAACGTCAACGTAGCTGCTACGCTCTTCCTGGCGGCGGGAGAGAGCGAGGTGCGGGTGAGGATCGTTGCCGATCCGAATATTCACGTGAACCGACATGAGATTGTGGTGGAGGGCAGCTTCGGAAGGATCGCAACCCTGGTGGAGAATGTCCCCTCGCCCAGAAATCCCAAGACCAGCTACCTGGCGGCGCTATCCGCCATTGCCACCCTGCGGTCAATTGTGGAGCCGGTGAAGATAGGGACGTAAAGGTAGCAGTAATTCGTCGCTTTTTTCGTGTGGCAATCAGGAGGTGCATAAAAAATGGCGACATTTGCCCCCAACGATTTGGTCAAGAGCATTACGGAGGATTTCTGCCCCCGATATATTCCGGGTGGCTCAATTATCTATGCAAACGACAACAATGAGCGGCAAAGAAAAGCAGCAATTGGCTCACTTAAATCAAACCTGGACATAGTTCTGGATGAACATAACAGGATTCCTGATGTCATCGTTTACAATCCTAAACGAAAATGGATTTTCCTGATCGAAGCCGTCACCAGTTCAGGAACGATTGATGTAAAGAGGCATAAGGAGCTGAGCGATCTGTTCAAGAAGCCGGGAATTGGTCTAATTTTCGTTACAGCCTTCCCTGATCGCGAGACGTTCTCAAAATACATCTCAGATATCGATTGGGAAACAGAAGTTTGGATTGCTCAGTTTCCCACCCACATAATTCATTTCAATGGAGAGCGTTTCCTTGGTCCCTATGAGTAGGCATCGATGATCACCGGACTCCATTCCTGCAAATTGGGATCATGTGGCACTGCTCTTAATCTTAAGGCCGCAGATGAGATTTCACCATACAAGGCAGTCCTCCTTTTCTCAAGGAGGCCGTTCTCAAATTTTCTGCAAAACCTCGAATATTTTACAGATCTTCCCAAGCTTCATCCTCCTCTGGGCTCAGCCAATCCATTGCCAGCACGGTTTCGCTCAATATTGCCGACTCCATTCGTTCCTTTGATGCTTTTCTCTTTAAAAAATGAATGAAATCAAGTACTTCTTCGAGATAAGTCTCAGGGAGAAACTCAATCTCCCTGTAAATCAATTCCTTTGTCTCCATATCAATCATGCTTTCAACGAAGAATGGTAAAGACATTTTCCCAATAAGAATATTATTAATCATACAGTATTATTATCCTGATCAAAAGATCAATCGCCTTAGGGAGATAAGCGATGAGTGATGTTATCAAGTCATATCTGGCAAAAGTTGATCGCGAATTTAAGACGGGAAGGGCGACGGAACATACTCATCACCGAAACGGATTGACCTTCCCCGCGTTCCCTTAACCTCCAGCCGGGACCTCTTCTGCAGTCTCTGCCTCCCGGACGTGCCCGCGCACCCTAACGCGCCCCGGCCCGCGAGCGGCTTTCTGCTCCCTGGGAAAGCCCGCCCCAGAAAGAGCGCAAAACGAGAAATCCCTTGCATTGAAGAGCGAAAAGACAATTGCCGCCGAAATGTTATGAAAAAACAGAAAAAGAGCTATTCCGTGCTGATCGCGCTAACCGGGCAGGATTTGGCACATTTGCCGCACCCTGTGCATTTCTCCTTATCAACGACCGCAGTCCCATCATCGCCGATCGATACGGCACCGGCAGGGCACTGATCAACGCACTCTCCACATCCTATGCATTTGCTCCCGTCCACAGATGCGGGGATTAATTTAGCGACCGCATACGCAGAGCCAATCAGAAGGCAGACAACTGCCAGCGCAACAACCAATCTTTTATGCTCCATTCTGCAAACACATCCTGGTTTGGATCTTCATCCCGGCATGACATCGTTTCATGTCGATCCATATTCTAAATTATTCTAGCACTGAACGATATTTAAACCTAGAGGCGAACCAACCGCTCCTGTTCCGGCCAGCTTGGGGATCGAGGGCGAAACAGCTCTTCTGCAGGATCGCCCGAGCTTGCTTGATGATGTTGACCTGGCCTCTTTTATCCTACCGGCAAAATTTGCATCCTTCAGGCTGATCGAGAGGCACTGTGGCTACAGTGCCATCTTAGGCTATAATGCCCTCCGCGAATCTCCATCCCTGCCGATCTTCGATGGCACGGCTACTGCTTGCGTTGCTGCGGTGGAAATTGCCGCCTTTTGTATTGCCGGGCTAATATAACGGCAGGACTACTTGATAAGAAAAAGGATTCGTCTATAGAGGCATGCATGAGGTCATTATCTTAAAAGACTCGCTATTTCGGTAGATAATCAAAAAATAACATAGACTATGAATAATATGTCCATCTGGAACCATCCTGAACCTTTAAATGTGGTTTTGAACCCGATAGTGCGACTTTAGCCAGACGCATCAGTTGCAAAAAATAATCGTTCTGCTCTATCTTTTTATATCGTTCAAGGATGGTGGATATCGGGCAATTCACAAATCAGTTGAGTTGATCCTTTAAGGAGGTAGTGAAAAAATGAAGAAGATCAGTATTTTTGTGGCATTGGTGGCTGCATGCATGCTAATCATGCCTGCGCTCTCCATGCCGGATGTGATGGGACAAAACCAGAAGAAGTGTGACTGCCCGAATTTCATGAAAGACTGCGCACAGATGGGTCCCGGACAGGATGGAAAAGAGCAGCTCTGCCAGAAGTCCATGATGGGTGAAGACGGAAAGCAGATGGATCCCGGACAGGATGGAAAAGAGCAGCCCTGCCAGAAGTCCATGATGGGTGAAGACGGAAAGCAGATGGATCCCGGACAGGATGGAAAAGAGCAGCTCTGCCAGAAGCCTATGATGGGCGAGGATGGAAAGCAGATGGGCCCCGCTCAGGATGGAAAAGAGCAGCTCTGCCAGAAGCCTATGATGGGCGAGGACGGAAAGCAGATGGGCCCCGCTCAGGATGGAAAAGAGAAAGCCTTCGGCTGCCAGAAGTCCATGATGGGCGAGGACGGAAAGCAGATGCAGCCCGGCCAGGATGGAAAAGAGAAAGCCTTTGGCTGCCAGAAGTCCATGATGGGTGAAGACGGAATGCATATGGGACCGGAGCATAAGCCAATCAAGTCCATGATGGGTGATAAGGAAAGAGATGGCAAGACCGAGGTAAAGATCGTCATAATCAATGTGAATACCTGAATGGGATAGCCTCTAATAGACCCATTATTTTTTGGGAAAATGTTTGCATATACATAATTGATGAGAAATGAAAAATGATGAAAGGGAGAATATCGCATGACAAAAATTTCTTATTTCGCGGTAATGATGCTGCTGGCAGTCTGTACCTTGATTCCGTCGGCATCATCCCGGGAAGAGGTTTCCCAAACGGTTTATGTGCATGGTGGAGACTTAAATGGCAGCCTCCTATCTGGAGTGCAGGTTGCCGGCCAGGATGCGGCTGGCAAAAGTTTTAGCGGGATCACAGACTCAAACGGCACTGCTGTTGTCAGCGGACAGGCAGGAGAATGGCTGTTCGTATTCATCAAGGACGGCTATG
>JAQVZT010000458.1 GCA_028708055.1 Methanothrix sp. | reverse complement strand
CCAACACTGTACGCATTACTACTATTTATAGGTTTCTGCCCAGCAGAACCCTATCGCGTCAGATTTTGGACCAACTCTAAAAGTGCTCATCGTATTTATAACTTCCGGACCTCCTGGAGCGCGACATTAGCTTATGTCGCGAAGGAGACGCGAAAATTCGAGCCCTTTTCGGCAGCCCATGTGATCGATGCTCGTACTTAAGGATTGCGCCTTCACGTCTGATCACCTGTTCGGGATCAGTGTGCAGAAGCTTAACCCTCCGAGCCCATCGCATCGGCCTCTTCTCAAAGGGGAGACCCGTATTTATAGATGACGGAGAAAAAGGGCGGCGAAATGAAGGAAAAAATGACGGGAACGAGTGAATAAATACCGATAAAAGAATGGCAGCAAAAGCAAAGCGGCACAAAAAGATCTATCCCGCCCCGCCAACCGTCGCCTCGGCTACGAGCAGGTGCGGCGATCCATCGCTCACAGGCACTAGCTGCCCCGCCTTCCCGCAGCGCCCGCTGTTGAACTTCAGGTCATTTCCCACTGCGCGAACATGCATCAGAGTCTCCAGGATCTTGCCGGACAGCGACACATCCCGCAGGAGCCTTTTCTTCTCGCCCTTCTCCACCAGATAGCCTCTCTTGGCATTGAACTGGAATACACCTTCTCCGGTGCTCACCTGCCCACCGCGACTGCCTGACAGATAGACGCCATCGCCAAGCTCCTCCAGTATCTCTCCGAGCTTCCAGTCGCCATTGGCGATGTAGGTGTTGCTCATCCGCACCACCGGCCTGTCCAGGCCTTCGGCACGGGCATTGCGCGGCACGCCTCCCAGGCGCGCCGCCGTCTCGCGAGAATTGAGATAGGACTTTAGAACGCCATTTTCGACCAAGACGGTCTCCTGAGCTAGGCTTCCCTCGTCATCAAATGGGTAGTAGCCGTTTTTCATCAGACTGGGATCGTCCTTGACCGTCACCAGCTCCGAGCCGATCCTCTGGCCCAGCTTTCCTTCCAGACAGGAGTCACCTTCCAGAATGATGTCGCCCTCAGTAGCATGGCCCACTGCCTCATGAACGAAGACTCCTGCCAGCTCCTGATCGAGGACAACGGGATAAGTCCCGCCCTTGGGCGCCTGCGCGTCCAGAAGAGCAACCGCCGTGCCACCTACCTCCCTGGCCAGAGCAAAGGGGTCTTCATGCTCGAAGAGCTCCAGGCCACCCACGCCGGACCGCCCTTCCCCATCCGTCTGATACAATCCATTTCTATGCGCCACAGCGCTGATTACAAAGCCCACTCGGGTCATCTTAGTTTCGAGATCCAAACCCTCCGAGCTGCTGTAATGCACAGTAAAATCCATCTCCGCATAGACCGCCTGAGTGGAGGTGACGCCCTCCACCTTGGCAGCGTCCTCAATCCCCCGCAGGAGCGCTACCTTTTCCTCTAGAGACAGGTCTTTGGGATCTTTTTTAGCTGCAACCACGACGCTTCTGCCAGGAGTGGCCTGCGCCAGAGTGAGATCCTCGCGCCGGTCAATCTTTCGAGCAATCCGCCTGGCAAGAGCTACATCCTCGTCCAGGCCGGTCACATCATCTCTGGTAACAAAACCCCAGGCCCCCCCAGAGAGGGCTCTGACCGCCGCGCCCTGAAAGGGAGCCTGGTTGATCTCTTCGAGCTTGCCGTTGTCCAGGACGATCTTGGTTCTACTGCCGCGCAGAGTTCGGATATCGTAGAACTCGGACGCCATCGGACCCTCAGATGCTCCTGCTGGGAATAGAGATGGTCTCGGGCAGCATGATGCCGATCTTCTTTTCTGCGGCGAACTTCTTCAGCTTCTCTATCAGCCGGTTCCTCTGTCCGCCCATAGCATACTCGAAGACCTCGCTCATGTTGGTGACGGGAATTATCTCGATCAGATCCTTGATGGAATCATCGATGAGAACATCGCCCAGGTTTGATTTTGGAATGAGCACGGTCTTGATGCCTGATTTTGCCGCGGCCTCAATCTTCTGAGTCACGCCACCCACGGGCATCACATCTCCCCGCACGGAGAGCGAACCGGTCATGGCCACCGATTGCTTAACCGGCACGCCCTCTAAGGCAGATATGACCGCCGTAGCAATGGATATCGAGGCGCTGTCGCCCTCCACGCCCTCGTAGGTGCCTATGAACTGGATGTGCACATCCTTTCTGGTTATGTCCTCGCCCAGGAACTTCTTGATGAGCACGGAGACGTTTGTGACTGCTTCTCTGGCAATCTCCTGCAGCTTTCCGGTAGCTATGATCTTGCCCTCTTCCTTGGACTGAGCCTGTGTTACCTCGGCCATGATAGGCAGCACTATTCCCGAGTCGCCCATGACTGCCAGACCATTGACTCTGCCCACTTCATCACCAGACGAATGGAACATGCTGTAATCGCGGCGCCGCTCCATATAGCGATCAGCAAGCTGCTGCTCTACGGACCTCGCCATCCTCTTGGCCTCTCTGACATGCACAACCTCAGTCAGGCTTGCACCATCGGCGCGGGCTATGTCTCCCGCTACCCTGACCAGACCGCCTAGGTCTCTGAGCATCAAAGTGAGGTGACCCTTTCTGCCTGACCTCCTCTTGGCTTCCCGCATGACCTCAGCGACTGCATCCCCTGTAAAGT
>JAQVZT010000457.1 GCA_028708055.1 Methanothrix sp. | reverse complement strand
AAAATGCCAGGAAAGCAGTCGATGCCCTGAAGCTGGCCAAACAGGAGGAGGATTACCTCACCTATGCTCTCTATCCGCAGGTGGCCATAAAGTTCCTGCAGGGCGCAGTCGTAGAAGAGCAACTGGTTAAGAAAACGCCTGCCGTAGCTGCGACTGCACCTCTGAAGGCAGAGCCCATGGCCCTCAATGTCGAGATTGATGGCGAGTCCTATCTGGTCAAGGTCGCCCCGGCGGGCATGACCATCGAGGAAGCCAAGCCCAAGGCCCCCAGGGATGGACTGACTGTGCCCATGCAGGGCGTTGTCATCCGCTACAAGGTCAAGAAAGGGGACCGAGTAACCGAAGGCGATGCAGTGGTCGTCATCGAGGCTATGAAGATGGAGCAGAACATTCTGGCTAATAAGAATGGCACCGTAAAAGAGATCTATATCAAAGAGGGGACCACGGTTAATCCCGGCGACGTGCTTATTTCTATCGAATGAAGGGGTATCCTCTTCATTTTATATTTTAAATAGAATCTTCGGGGAGAGGTTAATTGATGAATAGAAAATCTGTTTATTTTTTATCATTTGTTGTCCTATTGAGTCTTCCATCCTTTGCTCAGGAGGATACGGCTGGTTACTGGTTCAATAAGGGCATAGCTCTGGATAGACTGGGAGATTACCAGGAAGCGATATCGGCTTATGAAAATGCAACTTATTCGAACACAAGTGCCATTCATGCCTGGAATAATATTGGTCTGGATATGATCCGGCTGGGAAGATATAATGAATCCTTGCAGAGATTCGACAAGGCTCTGTCCCTGAACTCAAAGTTCAGCTGGGCCTGGAATAACAAGGGCCTGGCTCTGACCAGCATGGGTGAATATAAGAAAGCGGTTGACGCATTTGATAATGCTACCAAGATTGATGGCTCTTATGTGAAAGCCTGGGATAACAAGGGATTTGCTTATCTGAACCTTGGAGACTTTAGCCAGGCTGTAAAGGCTTTCGATGAGGCTTTGAGGCTGGACCCGACTCTGGATTCCGCATGGAGCAATAAGGGAATCGCACTCGTCCGTATGGGAAAATATAATGAATCGCTTCAAGCTTATGACAGTGCTGTAAAGATCAATCCTAAATTTGCCCAGGCCTGGAACTACAAAGGAATAATTCTGATGAATCTCAACAGGACAAACGAGGCAATTGATGCCTTTAGCAATGCGACCATCTCCGATCCAAATTATGCGGAGGCATGGAATAACCTTGGGTTGACTCTGAATGAGGCAGGAAGATACAGGGATGCTGTTAAAGCCTTTGATAAAGCCATCGAGGTAAATGGGGCGAAGTGAGTTTAAGTCGATCGAATATTCTTTTTATTGAAGGTATTGTGTGCATGATTATAATATTTAGTGTTATTGAATAAGACATAGAAGTTGATTCAATTGAACATAATCGCCGGATATGGATTCAGTCCTCCTTTGAACTTGGAAACCATTAAAAATGTTTTAGTATTATCTAATTCAGAATATATGATATCAGCTGCTTTATAAGTAACGAATTTTATTTTTTAATAATAAGCTTTTCGTGGAAAATAATTAAGTTTAAATGTAGCGAAAAGACTATAAAACTATGCCGCCTGGATCAAGATTAATTAAAAAAATCATTATAATTATTCTATTATTAATATTGACAATTCCTTCCAGTCTTGCCATTGGCGTGGGATTTTCGGTTTCTGATGGCGGTGGCAGCGCAGGGATCTTGGATTATTACATTGTAAGCGACGACGTCGCGGTTCATGAAAGCGGCACAGGTGGCTATTCTCCCGCTTCAATCAGCAGTTCAAGGACTGTTTCGGGACCCGGCAGCATCAATATGGTGCAAAAGTATATGGGAAGCGGCGGATATAATGGTTTTAATCGTCTATTCTCCAGGAACGCAATGGCCAATAATGTTCAAAGCAATGTTGCATTGTCCCCGAATACCTTGAGCCTCAGCCAAAGCGCGTCATTCTCAAATGCCGATCTGGTGGAATTCTGCCTTGGTGCCTGCATGGGCAGCGAATTCGTTAAGCAGTACGGCAGAGTTGAAGACGGCTCCCTTAGAATGGATCAATCTCTTAGCGTTGGCGGAGGTATGCAGGCTGGAATCAATTCGGAAATGGAGGCTGAAAAAGCGTTCGTGGGATCACGAGCGGGGGATAGTCTAGGATGCCGGGCTGATACTTATGTGGAGATTTCCGAGGGCGAGTTGACCACATCTCAAATTGCAGGTCTTTTGCGATCTCCGAATGATATCATAGCATATGCCTCTCAGGACTCAGAGATATTGGCTCTGGCAGCTGTTGCCAAATCCTGGTCAAATAGCCATACAGGAAATCGAGCAGGAGTGATGGTCGAACTAACCGATGGGAAGATGATCACCAATCAGAATGCTTGGGCAGACAATCTTGCTGCTGCAAATGAGGTCTCTAAAGTATGGGCTGCGAAGGGCGCTTCATCGTCATCATATGCAGGCAACGCAGAGGGCGATATTGTCTACAGCAAGGTCAAAGCTGATCTCTCCAATGGCACATTTGATTCGAAGCAGGTTGCGGTCGGCGATTATGATCTTGCCCTATGGCATGATACAAATGCCAGCCAGGCTTTATCGGCTGCATCATATGC
>JAQVZT010000456.1 GCA_028708055.1 Methanothrix sp. | reverse complement strand
CACGGAAGGCATAACGGTCTTTACCAGAAACGCCACCGAGTCCATTAATATCGTTGCCAGCGGCATGAAATGGAAGAAGGGCGACCGCATCGTCACCACTCTGCTTGAGCATCACTCCAATCTCCTGCCATGGATGAGGCTTAAGGAAAAGGGCCTGAAGCTGCAGATCATAGAGCCGGACCGGACGGGGATGATCGATCTGGCGGATTTTGAGAGGGCGATAGCTGAAGATACCCGTCTGGTGGCAGTAAGCCAGCTATCCAACTCCCTGGGCACTGTCCTCCCGGTGAAGGAGATCGGCAGGATCTGCCGGGAAAGTGGGGTGGCGCTGCTGGTGGACGGGGCCCAGTCCGTGCCTCACATGCCGATAGACGTAAAGGAAATAGATTGCGATTTTCTCTGCTTTTCCGGCCATAAGATGCTCGCTCCCACGGGCAGCGGCGTCCTCTGGATGAGAAAGGATGAGGAGGTAGAGCCTCTTCTGGTGGGCGGTGGCATGGTGCAGGATGTCTCTCCAGAGGGGTATGACATCAAGAAGGGCTATGAGGGCTATGAAGCCGGCACGCCGGATATATCGGCTGGCATCGGCCTGGGCGCGGCTGTGGACTACCTTGAACGGGCGGGCATGGAGGAGGTCCATAATCACGAGCAGAAGCTGACGGCCAAGCTTCTGGCCGGCCTGGCTGAGATCAGGGGCGTAGAGGTCTTTGGCCCTGATGGCAGCGGTCAAGGTGGCGCAGCGCGGGGCGGAGTGGTATCCTTTGCCGTAGAGGGACTCCTGCCTCACGAGGTGGCTCTCATGCTCGACCAGGCGAGCAGCATCTGCGTTCGGTCCGGCCACCACTGCTGCATTCCCCTGATGAAGCATCTGGGGTTGAAATACGGCACCGTGCGCGCCTCGCTTTACCTTTACAACACCGAGGAGGATATCGAGAAGCTGCTGACGACGCTGGAGCAGATTGCCAGGATGGCTTAAGAAAAGCAGGAACGAATTTTGCATGATGATCAGAGAATACAGGTGTCTGAAGCTTGACGGGGGCGTCGTTCGGGAAGAGAGCTGTCCGGTGGTAGAGGAGGTTCCGCTCTCCATTTTCATCAACGGCCGGCATTTCGCAACTGCCATGACCAGCCCGCAGATGAGGCGGGAGTTTATCTTCGGCCACCTCTTTGCCGAGAGGATCATCGGCGGTCCGCAGGAGATCGAGTCACTGGAGATCGAGGGCAATGTGGCCCGAGCAATCGTATCCAATCCCATGAAGGCCATTGTCCCCCGCCGGCCAATTGTGAGCGGCTGCGGCGGAGTTGCCTCATTTCTGGATGAGTCCAAGCTTCCTGAGATCAGCTCGGATCTGACGATCCGCAGGACTCAGGCTCAGCAGGCCATGGGGGCTATATCCCTCTCCGAGACGCACATAGCCACGGGCGGAGTGCATTCCGTGGGACTCTTCGCCGAGGACGGGCCGATCACCATCATCGAGGACATAGGCAGGCATAATGCTCTGGACAAGGCCATCGGCTATGCGCTCCTTCAGAGCCCGATGCCGGACCTTCGCCGGACCTTTGTGGCCTGCACCGGTCGGGTCTCCTCAGACATGGCACTCAAGTGCTCGGTGGCTGGAATTCCCGTCGCCGTCTCCAGGGGAGCTACAACCAGCCTTGCCATCTCCATTGCGGAGAGAACTGGCCTGTGCATCATCGGTTTTCTGCGGGGAAAGAGGCTCTCCGTCTATACCTGCCAAAAGAGGTTTGTCATTGACTGAAGACAAATGGTCTCCGGGGCGGGCATGATCTGCTCACTATGCGGCGAGAGGGCCATTCTCTCCCAGCGCCACTCCGGACGGCACCTCTGCCGGGATCATTTCATCCAGGATTTTGAGAGACGAGTGGCAGAGACTCTGCAGAAGGGCAGCATGGTTCGGGACGGTGAGCGCATTGCTGTGGCGGTGAGCGGGGGAAAGGACAGCACTGCTCTTCTTCTCAGCCTGAGCCGGGTGCTGGCGGGAAGGGACGCCGAACTGGTGGCGGTGACCGTGGATGAAGGCATCGCTGGATACCGGGATGATACAATAGAGGCGGCAAAGGATATCGCCGCACGGCTGGCCATTGAGCATCATATCGTCTCATTTCAGGAGGAGTACGGGCTTGACCTGGACGAGATGGTTTCGGGAAAGAGGGTCGCGCCCTGCACCTACTGCGGCGTCTTTCGTAAGAGCGCTCTCAACCGGGCTGCCAAACGTCTTGGTGCAGACAGGGTCGCCACCGGCCACAACCTGGATGACGAAGCCCAGACGGTGATGATGAACTACCTGAAGGGCGACATTGAGAGGCTCCTCCGCTTCCGGCCCAGGAGATCGCAGAAGGGGCTGGTGGCCCGCATCAAGCCCCTGCGTGAGATTCCCGAAAAGGAGATTGCCCTCTACTGCATGGTAAACGATGTCTTTGTCCAGTCAAGGGAGTGCCCTTATGCGCTCCTGTCCCTGCGGGCGGATGTGAGGGACATGCTCAGCGGCCTGGAGAGAGAAGCGCCCGGAACGAAGCAGTCGACTGTGCAGGGATTTGAAAAGATCCTGGCGATGGCTCAGGGCAGCTACGCCCAGATGGATCTGGCCGCCTGCAAGAAGTGCGGGGAGCCATGCGTCAAGGA
>JAQVZT010000455.1 GCA_028708055.1 Methanothrix sp. | reverse complement strand
TGGGAAAAGAGGCATTCAAGAATGCGCGCTCTATCAGCAGGGAGAGCGCAATTATGGTGCGGGGAAACGTAAAGGCAGAGCCGAAAGCACCTCGCGGATACGAGATCCTGCCCACAGAGATCAGGGTGCTGAATGCCGCCCAGGTCCCGCTTCCCCTGGACCCCACGGAAAAGGTGGAGTGCGAGCTGGACACCCGCCTTGACTCCAGATTCATGGATATCAGAAGGCCATGCGTTCTGGCCGCCTTTGAGATCGAGAGCGCAGTCCTGCAATATCTGAGGGGCTTCTTTGCCCAGAAAGGATTAACCGAGGTCTTCACCCCCAAGATAGTAGCTGCGGCTACGGAGGGTGGAACTGATCTATTTCCCATCAGCTACTTCGAGAAGGAGGCTTTCCTCAACCAGAGCCCCCAGCTCTTCAAACAGATGCTCATGGGTGCAGGAATGGACCGGGTCTTTGAGATAGGGCCCATCTTCCGGGCGGAGGAGCACGACACCCGCCGCCACCTCAATGAGGCCATATCCATCGATGTTGAGGTCAGCTTTGCCGACGACAAGGATGTAATGGAGATCCTGGAAGAGGCGGTGGTCGGGGCCTACCGGCATGTCGCCGAAAACTGCGGCTATCAGCTCGGTGTCCTGGACCTGAAACTGGAGGTTCCAAAACTCCCCTTCCGGAGAATAACCTACACCGAGGCGCTGGAGATGGCTTCTCTGAAGGCTGGCGTCAAGATGCAGTGGGGCGATGATCTGGATACGGAGACAGAGAAGTTCCTGGGCGAGACCATCGGCGAGCACTACTTCCTCACTGACTGGCCTTCCTCCATAAAGCCATACTACACTCTGCCCTACGAGGACAAGCCTGAGGTCTGCAGGGGATTTGACCTCATGCATCCCACAATGGAGCTGGCCAGCGGTGCCCAGAGAGTGCATGACTACAATCAGCTTGTGGGGCGCATCAAGGAGAAGGGTCTGGACCCGGACGGATTTGAGTTCTATCTCAAGGCATTCCGCTACGGCATGCCGCCTCATGCCGGCTGGGGGCTGGGACTTTCCCGCCTGGTCATGACCATGCTCAAGCTGGAAAACATTCGCGATGCGGTCCTCTTCCCGCGAGACAGAAGGCGGCTGGTGCCCTAAAGGCAAGAGCTCCTCAATTTTTTCCGGCATTTTTTCTATTTCATGCTTTTTCCAGTGCCAATCCGGATGCACAAGATCCAATAGCATCCAATATCGCTCAATATCGTCAGCTATTAATTAAAATTATTATACTGACAATATGTTTCTGTTTGACAGAGTAGTTAGTTAAAGCAATCGATTGAATGATCCATAAATCTTTAAGTAAAAAATATATATAACTTGTCTACAAATTAGATCATACGAAAAGAGATGATCTCATGTTCAGACGAATGTCACTTAAAAAGAAGCGAACGATGGCGACAATGGCAGTAATTCTGCTGCTGCTCACTGTATCGTGTTTCGCCCAAGCACCTCTGGAATCGGAAGATGCACCGAGCGCGGATACCTGTACGGATTGCAATGAAAACCCTTCCGATCTGCTGGTCCAGGACAATGACGATTTATCGAACTTGCAGATCAGTGCGAATCCCGGAGCGCCCGTGCTATTATCGCCCTCGGGAATCCAGAACATCGGAATGCTCACCTACAGATGGATGGCTGTGAACGGCGCCATGAGCTACAGCCTGATAGTGAAGGATGACCGGAACAGAGCGGTCATAACGCAAAGCTGCAACGCCTATCCATTAAAAGCGATATACTCATTGACTCCACGGAAGAACCTGCCGTCCGGCAATTATACCTGGAGCGTCTCATGCAGAATTCGTGGACGCTATCTGTTTAGCAGCGTGATGGAATTTACCGTCTGCGCATCCTTGCCGGGCAGAGCAACTCTCGTCTCGCCCAAGGATACAATCGGCAGCAAGAATCCGATCTTCGTATGGCAGCCTGTAAGCGGTGCCATTAAGTATCAACTAAAGGTAGCCAAGGCGGGCAGTCCCAATGTGGAGATCTTTAGCGGGAGCTATAATTCTGAAGAAGTGTACTCTGACATGGATCAGACCTGCTCAGTTGGACCCGTACTGACCGAGGACCTCGAACCTTCCGTCTACTACAGATGGTGGATTCAAGCCACTAATTGCAGGGGAGATGGGCCTTGGAGCTACTTCAAGGACTTCAAATACGTCCCGGTGACTCCCGGAAAATCCACACCCATATCTCCCTCCGGCCTTATATCCACCAACTCGCCGACCTTTATCTGGACAGTTGCCTCTGCTGCAAATGAATACCATATAGAGGTTTACAATCGCAATGAGAGCCCGGGAGATGATTTTGTCCTCGTGGATGAGGGATGGTTTGATGCCAGCAAGGTGACAAAAGGCTACAGATGCTCAGGCACATTGGGACCACTGCCTGATGATGATCCTGTGTACTTCTGGCGAGTGCAGGCCAGCAACGATGCTGCCGACGGACCGTGGAGCAACTGGAGGTATTTCGAGACTGTATGCGCTTTCCAGCCGGCAAAGGATAAAAAAGAAAGCATTAGTGAGCGAGCCGCTCGTTTAAAAGCAAGAAGGCAGGGATGAGGCCACTTCGGCCTCATCACCCATATAACCATTTTTTGTTTAT
>JAQVZT010000454.1 GCA_028708055.1 Methanothrix sp. | reverse complement strand
GATGGGAATGTCCAGAAGCTTCTCGCTTCCTTCTGCAATCTCGATGGTGCCGTTATGAATGCCCGGTGAGGTATCCTGTGGAACTGCAATTGAGGCGGCAAAGACCTTCTGATCATTGGCGGCAAGAGTCCCCGGCAAAGGCTGAAGGTTTACCCAACCTGCCACCTCCCCCTGCACTGAGGTCTTGAGATCTTTTATGCCATGATCGGAGAAGAATACAAAACGCAGGCTCCAGTCTTCGTCACCGGGCGCCAGGGCATAAATCTTCTTCTGCGGCCTGTCTGCGCCCGTATCCAGCCCAACGTACACTCCCTTTCCCGCAGGCAGATATGCCCAGCGGCCTGCATCCCAGCGGTCCGGAATCGTCCCGCAGATGTTGCTGCTATTTGCCAGAAGCTCATAGGAGGAGAGGGCATCGAGCATACCTGCTCCCTGGTAGAACTCCTCGTAGCTCTCGCCGAGGGTGCTATCCAGCTTTTTTGCTCCTCTGGTCATTGCCGCCTTTACGCCTGCAGCGCTCAAGTTTCGGTCTGCCTGCAAAAGCAACGCCGCCAGGCCAGCGGCCACAGGCGCAGAGAGGCTGGTACCGGATTCACTGGAATAGTAGTAGCCCACCGGGTTGGGCCGTTTTATTCCCGTGGGCACAATGGAAATGATGTCAACGCCCGGTGCCACGACATCCGGCTTGATCCTATCGTCTCTGGTGGGCCCTGAACCAGAAAAGCTGGCTATCCGGCCGGATGAGTCCGTCGCGCCGACGGTGATCACCTTTACGCCATCGCCCGGAGAGTCGATCAATCCCGGCGGAAGCGTCAGTACAACGGGAACGAGAAGGTAATAGACATCCTTCCCGATCCCATCGCTGCCATCTCCCTGAGATAATTCTACCGGCATTCCGCTTCTGCCCGCCTGGGCACCCACTGCCTGACGGGTGGAGGTTTTCGAGACCTGGCCCTCGGTATCGCTGCTGTTGCGATTTCCTGCCGCCACGCAGACCACTACCCCCGCACCGGCGGCATTGTCCGCGGCCATGGTTATGGGCGGATTGGTCTCACCCAGATTTATGCCGCCAAGGCTGAGGCTGATGATGTCGGCCCCGTTGTAAACGGCCCACTCAATTCCTGCGATGATATCCGAAACTTTCCCGTCGCCTTTGCCGTCGATTACTTTGACGCTGATCAGCTTTGCCCCGGGAGCAATTCCACTGTAGCTGCCATTGGAAGCTGCACCGGACCCGGCGATAATTCCTGCCACCATTGTTCCGTGTCCCAGCAGGTCGTCAGCCGTGATCTCATCAGCCAGGAAATTCTTCTCGGCCACCACCTTTCCTATCAGATCGGGATGATTCTTGTCTATGCCAGAATCGATGACCGCCACGGTTATCCCCGTGCCGTTGATCCCCTTCTCCCAGAGCCGGTCCGCTCTTATTATCCTGGCTGGGGAAAAATATCCGTCATTATGTCCATCCTGGGTGGCGGAGCCTTCCGCAGATGGCTCTCTGGAGGATTCATTTGAGGATATCTGGGCCTTTGCGTCATAATAGATTCCCGATACCCATTTGCTCTCTGCTATCTCTCTGATGGCTCTGCGGGAAGCCTCTCCAGCGAGACCTGGTATCAGATTGAATCGGTACCTAACGGAAAGGTCTTTGTTGGCGGCCAGGCCGTCAGAAAAGAGACTATCCTGGCTTGATGGGGCGTCGGCATTGAGCATCACAATCACAGGGACCCTTTCCTCCCCTGCTCTCCCATGGGCTTCTTCTGCCAGAAATTTCTTCAGATAGGGGTCGATCTTCTTGTCGGCAGCGAATGAGAGCCCTTCGACCTGAACAGATGATTCCTGCCCGGATGACATCTGCACAGATGGTGTCTGAGCAAGCGAATTGACAGATAAAAATAAAAATGACTGAATTATATATATTGCAGAAATAATAATTAAAATGTATCTGGTCATATCCAACCCAACCCCATCTAACGATTTTTCTCCAGGCCCCACCGCAAAATCATTTCAGATGCTTGTAAGCAGATAATGCTAAATAAACCTGTGGTACTTCTAGGATGGATGATGCTGGATTGGCTGGTTCCTTATCTGCTTTGGATTAGCTTGGCACTGCTCCTGGCATCGGCCCTGACCGGTATCAGTCATATTGCAGTTCCAGGATGGGCGCTCTTTGCCCTCTTCTGGTTCGGCCAGATAGATCACTACGTGGCTATTGATGATTATTTCAATGCGGCTCTCTTTTCAGCAGCAGGCATCCTGAGCTTCTACATGGCCTGGATTGTGATGCGTCGGGGCTTTTCATCTAAAGCGTGCTACTGGGCCAGCTATGCCGCAGCCGTCTGCGGGATCGTCTATTTCCCGTTCGCCGAAATCTCCGCTCTTCAGGTGGGATTGATCGGATTTACCACCCAGATAACGACAAAGACGCTGCAATTCTTCTCCGTCCCGGTGATCATGGAAAGCTGGAATATCATGAGCCTCAACGGCCGGTCGGTGCAGATCATCCTGGCCTGTACAGCTATTGAGAGCATTGCCCTGTTTGCCGGATTGATCCTATCGGTTCAGGCGCCCCTAAACCGCAAGCTTGAGGCTCTGGTGGCATCCACTCTGTCCATATATCTCTTGAACATTGTGAGAAATGGATTCG
>JAQVZT010000453.1 GCA_028708055.1 Methanothrix sp. | reverse complement strand
TATAGTCCTGCGCATGTCGTAGGCTCAGCAGATGACGACTGGTGGATAAAATATCCCGATCAGAACGAAAACTCCGGCAAGGAGGTAGAACACCTGGACTGGGTAACAAAAGCCCTCAAGGAAAAGCCGGTGCTCATCCTCATTCATAGCAGCACCTGCGTTCCCTGCCTGGCCCAGGTGCCAAGGATCAAGGCTGCCGTAGAAAAGCACAGCAGCGACCTCGATTACCACGATGTTCTGGGAGAAGGATCCAGCCTGCAAGAGGCGATTGATATCCTGGATGTCTATGATCCATACGGCATGGGAAAACCGGTCGTCCCAACAACCATCTTCATCACCCTGGCCAAAGGTCCGGATGGAAAAGTGGATGTAGCCTGGCACAGTGAAATTGATGCCATGAGCGAGGGAAGGATCGACGCTTATGTGAAGGATGCCATCTACTACTATAAGCAGAATAGTGCCGCATGGATCTGAGAGTGATACTGATAATCGCTAATAGCTGCAAGAAGAAGCTGCAATCGGCAGCTTTCATCCTCCTTTTCGCTCTGGCCTTTCTAGCTATCTTTTCCAGTCCCGTATTTGCCGCTGATGCCATAAAGGCCCCGCAGTTTACGGCCACTGGAGTTGACGGCAAGAACTTCTCTCTTTCCGACTTTGCCGGAGCGCCCCTGATCCTTCATATCACCAACATAGAGATTCCGCTCTGCGTGGAATGCGAAAAGTCCCTGAAAGGACAGGTAGAGGAGCTGGCAAGGCTGAAGGCCCTGGACCCCGGGGTCCAGATAGCCACAGTGAACATGAGGAAGAACCCGTACTCCCGTGATGGCAAGTCTCTGGCCGAGAAGTGGTGGAAGGTCAATATCACCTGGCCCTGGACTGAGGATCTCGAGCCCTACGATATCGCCAGCAAGTACCTGGACTACTGGAATGTGAATGGCGGCTCATCCAATCCGACCACCCTTCTTATCGATAAAGACGGCAATATCGCTGCCGTCTATCATATCTACCGGGTGGGCGAGGGAGTTCAGGATGGCGTGCAGAGCGCCGAGAAGCTCTACAGCAAGCTGGAGGAGGTGGGCGGCTCGGATTGGAAGGGGCTGGAGGGGCAGGTCTTCCGGCAGGATGTCTCCGCCTTCAGTATGTTTTTGCTGGGGATAATCACATCGCTTGCCCCCTGCTCGATAGCCCTCATGATCGCCGTATTCTCCTATGTCATGACCATGAGGAGAAAGGACGAATACCTGAGAAAGAGCGTCTCCACATCGAAAGAGGGGTTCATGATTGGTATCGCCTTCACCTTCGGCATGGCTGGCGTCTTCTTTGTCCTGGGGCTGTTCATCTCTCAGGTGGGGCTTTTCATAAGGGACTCCCGGATCTTTGACCTGATAGCCGGACTGATAATGATTCTTCTGGGCATAAGCAACATCAAGCCGCTGGAAGAGATCCTGGAGCCGGTTAGGGCTAAAATTCGCAGCTATCGGGGTGAAGGAGAGTACTGCGAGACCAGGAAAAGCCTGCTGCAAAGGTCGGTTGAGGCGTCCGTTGCCCTGTTCAAGCACTCCTCCTTCATCGGTGCCTTCACGCTCGGCATCTTCTTTGCCCTGGGCTGGGCACCCTGTGCCCTCTCAATGGTTCTTCCGGTATTGATCTGGCTGGCCTCGCAAAATATCACTCCCCTGGCTGGTGGAGTGATGCTCTTCATCTTCGGCATCGGTCATGGCGTGCCCATCATTCCCATTGCCACTTTTTCTCGAGCAGTGGGCGGTAGGATAGGAGAGAAATATGTCTCCATCGGTGCCTGGACAACCAAGTTCTTCGGGCTGCTGGTGATTGTGGTAGGCGTGGTTTACGCGGTGAGGTACGCGGGAATACTGCTCTGGTAGATGGAACGGGAAAGTGCTAAAAAAGTGGCAGAACAGACGATGCCTTAATATGATCCATTTGCCATTCACCAAGAATCCTGGATCAGGAGGGTTGAAATGGTGAAGATGAAAAGGCTGCTTGTGTTAGCAGTATTGATGATTGCGCTGATGGGGATGGCGTCCTCTGCAAACTACATGTACGAAAAGGCATCTGTCAAAGGCGTGGGATACAAGAACGTGGAGTTGATAGTCTCTACCCAGACGGGCTTCGACGGCCAGAAGATGGTTGAAAAGGAATCAGGTTCAGGGAATGTCATTACGGAGAAGACTGAATTGGAAGGAGAGAGGCAAATAGATACAGGATGTTCTCCGCGCCATATTATCCACATCGGACAGTGGGTTGATTTCAATATTCGAAAGGATTACATCAATTTCACAAAGGAAGCGGAATTCGAGTACATGCCAGTCTCCTATCAAACCGGCACCTATGACCAAAAATGGGTCGAGAAGCTTTGCATTCAGAACTACAGGATAGGCGCTGTCCTGACCGAGATGTACACCCATGCCGAGCATCTGCAAAAGACCACCGAGGCCAAGACCCGATCCTATCCGATATATTGCGGCGATATATCCGGACCTGGCAGATGCAAGCTGGATAGCCCATGCTGTACAGGTGTATTGGAAGCCAACCTAAATAGCAATGTAATCGGCGTCGCCCACATCGGATGGATTTCCAGAGATCCGACGGCAGACAGTCAGCTTAAGGGACGGCATGCCGAATACGGTCGTAGCGTCGAGGA
>JAQVZT010000452.1 GCA_028708055.1 Methanothrix sp. | reverse complement strand
GAGAATAAGCAGTTCCTCTCCACTATTTTTCAGGATATCGATCATATCTCTTTGGTCAGAATTGAGATCCTCCTCCAGTGAGAGCAGACTGGAGATGCCAATGATGGCGTTAAGAGGTGTTCTCAGCTCATGGCTCATATTGGCCATGAACATGGATTTAAAACGATCGACCTCATGGGAAACATCATTTGATTTCGATAAATGCTCGTTCCAACCTTCTGATATAGCTAAAGCTAATCCAACTGCATTGTTCATTCATTCTAACCCCCACAATCCTCACAGGTTTTGTCTTTCTTGTTATGTTTGTCTCGCGGCTCTCCGCCCACGCTGCAAGCTGTCGATGACCAAGTACGACATTCAACGAATAAATACATTGCGATCGGGGATCTACGGCCATAAAATCGATCGCGTCAGACATTTTTATGCATAGTATGTCGATAATTACAATCCAATAAAAAATTATAATATTAATACTTGCATGATCAGAACCAATTGGCTTCGCCTTTTTGCGGCTACGGATATTTGATCAGAGCGGTTTAACCGAGAGAAGATTGAGGGAGCAGTATTATATCAAAAGCAGTGAAATTATAGCCAAGGTTGAGACGGGGTGTCGATAATGTCAAAGGAAGGGTACACGACGAGAAATGCACTGAGGCCGGAAGTTGATCTCATAGTCTCATGGGCCAACCGAGAAGGATGGAATCCAGGTATTCACGATGCTGAAGCCTTTTATGGGACTGATCCAAACGGTTTCTTCCTTGGCGTGCTGGATGGAAAGCCGGTGGCAAGCATATCTGCCGTTGCTTACGATTCAGCATTCGGGTTTCTGGGGTTTTATATTGTAGAGCCGTCATTGCGTGGCCAGGGGCTGGGCACAGAGGTCTGGAATGCCGGGATGAAGCACCTAGGCGAGAGGAACATTGGGCTTGATAGCGTTCTGTCTCAGCAGAAATTGTACGAGCGTCTGGGATTTCGGCCATATTACAGCAGCGTGCGCCACCAGGGCGCGGGCACCGGACAGAAAAGCAAGACTCCGGGCATAAAGAGCTTATCTGATGTGTCCATCGAAGACCTTCTGGCCTACGATGATCGATTCTTCCCGGTTCCCAGGCACGCTTTCACAAACTTATGGATCAGGCAGCCGGGAGCAGTGGCGCTGGCATCCATGGACGGTGGCCGGCTGGCTGGTTATGGCCTTCTAAGGCTTTGCCATACCGGCTATAAGATCGGGCCGCTCTTTGCCGATGATGCGGATGTGGCGGATTCTCTGTTTGGCGCTCTTTGCGGCCATGCTCCTGCGGGCGCACCGGTCTTCCTGGATACTCCTGCCGTAAACCCCGCCGCTCTGGACCTCGCCCGGCGCCATAGCATGAACCCGGTGTTTGAGACTGTGCGGATGTACACCAGAGGAGATCCTCATCAGCCTATGGATCAGATCTATGGCGTAACGAGCTTTGAGCTGGGATAGACTGGAAAACTATGTTACGCTGATCTGGCCGGGAAAGAAAAAAGAGAAGACAGCATCCGGTGCTGGTATTAGCCGCTGTACCCCAGTACCTTTGCCTGCATAAATGCTGCATTCGCCTCGGAATTGCGGTTCAGCTTCTTGAGGGTCAGGCCCCGGCAGATCCATGCATTTGCATCCTGATTATTGAGCAGTATTGCTTTATCGAATGCGGAAAGGGCATTGTCGTAATCGCCCTGCATGTAATGGGCATTGCCTTTGTTGAACCAGGCGGTCTCAATTTGGGGATTGAGCAATATGCACCGGTCATAGGACTGAGCGGCTTCATCATATCTGCCCTGCTCGTAGAGGGAATTTCCATTCAGAAGCCAGAATTCAGCAGATTCCGTCTCGGATTCATTGGCAGCCAATTGGCTTTCCTCAGTTGCGTTGGCTATCGATGATGTTTTCGGGAGCAGATTGTTTAGATTTTGCGGCGAATTGATTGGACCCTCCTGCTCGTTGTTTGGATATGCTGCAACTTGCAGTGCAACCTGCTCGGTTGACTCTTCCGATCTGACCAGATAGACCTGGCCGTCTCCTGTCTCGGTCACACTGTAATTCAGGTCGAGGGTCTTGTAGCCGTCCTTTTCAAACTCAAACCGCCACTCTCCTGCCTGTCCGCTGAGCACAGCAATGCCGTTTGTGTCCGTGATCCCACTAAAGCTCAAGCCTGCCGCATCCTGGCCGGCGATCTTCACTCCGGGCAGAAGGCTGCCATTGAAGTCTCCATCATAGACATAAACCGTCTGGGAGACCTGATCCTGGGAAACCTGATTCTGTGAGATCTGATCCGGAGTTGATGCAGCCTGACTCTCAGTGTTTTGACTCAATTGCGTATCAGCCAGCGGGGTTTCGCTTGATGCATCGCTGGCTGGCAATTGCGTTTGCTGGGCAGCGTCAGTTTGCGGTGCAGCCTCTGGTTTCTGGCTGCCGACGGACAGAGCATTTTGCGCAGTCTGCTGATCCGATTTTACCAGGTAAACCGCACCTTCTCCGGTCTCATTGACGTTGTAATTCAGGTCGAGGGTCTCATAGCCGTCCTTGATGAATACGAACAGCCATTCTCCTGCCTGTCCGCTGACAACAGCAGTGCCGTTTGAGTCTGTGATCCCGCTAAAACTTTTGCCAGCCGCATCCTGGCCGGCAACCTGCACTCC
>JAQVZT010000451.1 GCA_028708055.1 Methanothrix sp. | reverse complement strand
GAACCACGCTGGTCATTTTCGACGGAGGAGAGCCCGCCCTATATCAGGAGCTGCCAGAGCTGGTGGCAGCCGTAGACGATCGTGCCATCTCCACCATCTTCACCTCCGGGGCAGGATTTACTGCCGCACTGGCGCGCCGGCTAAAGGACGCGGGCCTCTATGCGGTTAATGTCAGCCTGGACAGTCCCATTCGATCTGAGCATGACGGCATGCGCGGCAGGGAGGGCGTCTTTGACGATGCGATGCAGGCCATAGAAAATGCCCTTGCCGCCGGACTTCTTGTGGACCTCTACGTGGTCCTGCGCCGGGAGAATATGCAAGAGCTGCAATTGTTCTATGACCTTGCCCGCCGCGTGGGCGCCCATGAGCTCACCTTCTTTGAGGTGGTATCTACAGGCCGCTGGTCTGAGAAGCAGAATATCGCTCTTCTGCCGGAAGATCATGCTATTCTCGACGAATTCGTGAAAAAGGCAGGGGAGAGAGGAGAGCTCCGCATATTCTCCGTTCCTGAGGCCTACAGGCGTTTTGGATGCTTTGCCGCTACCAGTTGGATGCACATTACGCCCGGCGGAGAGGTTTATCCATGTTCCTGCTATCCCCAGTCCTGGGGCAGCATCTTTGAGGAACCTGTCGAAAAGATCTGGCAGCGAATGAGCGCTTTTCCCTATAAAAAGAGCAGCGTATGTCCTATGAGAAAATAAGGCGTTTTATTACCCGTTTTAACAGATTTTCCTTTGAAAAGAAGCCTGCAAAAATCAATTAGGATTAATTCAAATTTATCAGGTTTCATTTCAATCAATAAATCTATATAGGACATTAATCATGAACAATATCGATCTAATTATGGACTTGACACCTGTTCAAAGAGATATCTTAACCGCATTGATCAACATTCATCGTGTTGAAGGACGAGCCGTAAAGGGCGAGGAGATAGCCGAGCTGATTGACAGGAATCCCGGCACCATCAGAAATCAGATGCAATCCCTCAAAGCGCTGAACCTGGTTGAAGGCGTGCCCGGTCCCAAAGGTGGGTACAGGGCAACGGGATCAGCTTTTGAGGCGCTGAATATCGAGGCCACGGGAGATGTCGTAACCGTTCCCGTGATCCGCAATGGAGTGGTGATGGATGGCACCACCGCGAGCGAGATTGTGTTCAACAAGGTCATGCAATCTCAGCAATGCGACGGCGTGGTGCGCATCATCGGAAACATCCGCGAGTTCAATGTGGGTGACGGAATCGAGGTCGGACCCACACCGGTAAACAAGCTCTACATCAGAGGAACCGTCACCGGCAGGGACGACACCATGAGCCGCATCATCTTCCATATCGAGGAGATGATATCCGTGCCCAAGGTGGCAGTCAAGGGAATCGCCCGCCGGGCCATACACATACCGCCCACCGCCTCTTTGCAGGAAGTGTCGCGCATACTGGTGCACAATGGCGTATCCGAGGCACTGGTGGACGACAGCTCACCGGGATTGATCAACCTTGCAGACATTGCCCGCGCCGTGGCAGACGGCAGGGCCAACCAGGAAGCCAGAGAGATCATGAACCGCGGTTTCCTGACCATCGACTCTGAGGAGCCCATCTACGAGGCCATCAAGATGCTGGGCAGGACTGGAGCCAGCCAGCTTGTGGTAAGCGAAGCGGGATCCATGTGGGGCATAGTCTCGCCCGGAGACCTGGTGAAGACTCTCACGCCGATCTGATCTCAGTTCCAGTGTGCCCGCCCAGGGCACCTTTTCTTAAGTTTTCAATAATGCTACCCAGGACTATAGCCGTGGGTATCCGGCTTCTCTCGATGATCTTGGCGGCCAGGGGATCGACGGGCGAGCGCGAACCGGCCTTCATCTCCGTTCCCGCGGCCATCTGGGCCAGCTCCTGGTGGGTCATGCTGGCGAGCTTCTTTGCCGTAGGGTCCGTCTCAGGATCGGCGGTGTAGACTCCGTCCACGGATGTGGCGACGATGATCCTGTCGGCGCGCACGTACTCCGCCAGGAGGGCTGAGACTGCGTCGGTAGTCTGGCCTGGAGCCACTCCGCCCATGACCACCACCCTGCCGGGCTGAGCCAGGCGGGCCGCTACAGCGTAGCTGTCCGGGATCTCCTGGGAGGCAGCGTCTCCCAGAGCGGCCACGAGCAGGGCGGAGTTGATCTTGGTGGCGCCAATTCCAATCAGGTCGCAGAACATCTCTGACGCCCCCAGAGCGCGGGCCTTGCCGATGTACTCCCGGGCGATCTTTCCCCCGCCCACTACTACGAAGATCTGGTGCTCTTTGGCCAGCTCCTTCAGGGTGGCGGCATACTCCTTGAGGCTCTGTGCATCGCGGCCCGCAAGGATGGAGCCGCCTAAAGAATAGACGAATATCATGAGGGGGTGCTAGCGGGGCAAGGGGATAAAAGGATTGCTTGTGAGGGCTTCAGCTCTGCCACTGGGCGAGGGCTTGGCGGACCATCTCTGCGTGGGGGCTTTCGATCTGCTCGAAGATGGCCAGGGCGGACTGTGCGAGAGAGATGGCATGGTCTCGCTGACCTGAGCTTTCCAAATAGAGGCTAATATTGAATAGATGTATTCCTTCCCCCCTCCGATCCCCGATCTCACGGGAATTTTTGAGCGCCTGCTCGTAGTACTCGATTGCCTTCTTGGGCTCGCCCAGATCTGAGTA
>JAQVZT010000450.1 GCA_028708055.1 Methanothrix sp. | reverse complement strand
AAATGCAGGATCTACAAATGTAGGATCTACAAATGCAGGATCTACAAATGCAGGATCTACAAATGCAGGATCTACAAATGCAGGATCTACAAATGCAGGATCTACAAACTCAGAGTCTTCAAGTGAAGGATCTACAAATGCAGGATCTACAAATGCAGGATCTACAAATGCAGGATCTACAAATGCAGGATCTACAAATGCAGGATCTACAAATGCAGGATCTACAAATGCAGGATCTACAAACTCAGAGTCTTCAAGTGAAGGATCTACAAACTCAGAGTCTTCAAGTGAAGGATCTACAAACTCAGAGTCTTCAAGTGAAGGATCTACAAACGCAGGACCTACAAACGCAGGACCTACAAACGCAGGAGGCTGAAACCGCTTTAACCGATGCGACAGTCGAACTGGTCAAGGCTGAGACCGTTTTAACCGAAGCAACTGCTGAAAAAGCCAGGGTTGAGACCGCTTTCACCGCCGCATCCGCCGAAAAAGAAAAGGCGGAAAATGCTTCAGCTTTAGCTGCGGCTAAAAAATCGAGGCAAATAAGGCATTTGCTAACGCCATATCTAAAATAGCGGAGCCTGATAAGGCCAAAAATGAAGATGCTGATTCAGCTATGGGATAATCTCTGCCCGTTGTGATGTAAATTGCATGGATCGAGACTGATATTCTTCAGATAGATCTTCTTAAGGATTCAGTTTTATTTTCTATTTGGCGGCTACATTACCCTTATTCTTCTCCAGCACCCTAATATTTTCCATCTCAGTCTCCGGATAGTTTCCAGGCTCGTCCTTCTCCAGATACTTGACCATATCCCAGACATTGAGCAGAGCCGCTGCCACTCCGGTCAGCGCCTCCATCTCGACACCCGTCCTTCCTACTGAGGTGACGGTAACGGTTGCTCTAACCGACTCCCGCTCAATCTCGAAGTCCACATCCAGTCCGGTGATGGGAATGGGATGGCAGAGTGGGATCAAGCGGGGTGTGTCTTTTGCCGCCAGGATTGCTGCCAGCCTGGCGGTGGTGAGAACATCTCCCTTCTTGACCTGGCCTGACCTTATAGCCACGATGGTAGCTTCTTTCAGACGGATCGATCCTGTTGCCGTGGCCTTTCTGAATATGGGCGGCTTTTCTGTAATATCCACCATTCCTGACAGCTTTTCCTCTCCAGGCAAGTCTCTCACCACACCATCAAAGCTTCATTGCCAATGGGATCTTTTCAATCACGTCCGTGGCAGTCATGCCGAAATCCTTCTCAGGATAGACCAGATCTCCCGCCCGGCCGTTGACGAATGCGGCAGCGGTCGCCGCCCGCAGGGCTGATGTGCGGGCGAAGAATGCCCCAGTGACTCCTGCCAGGACGTCTCCAGTGCCGCCCACGGTCATGCCCGGATTTCCGGTGGTATTGGCCCGCACCACCTGGCCATCAGAAATCAGGTCGACCTTTCCTTTGAGCAGAACCACCAGACCGCTCTGGCGGGCGAACTCTTTGAGCGGCTTCGCTCTTTCCCTGTAGTCCAGGTCGACCAGGCCAATGCCGCTGATCCGTTTGAACTCGCCAGCATGGGGGGTGACAATGCCTTTCAGCGGCAGCTCCCGCTGGAGGGCATCGGCATCGATGACCGTTTTCTTGCAGAGGGGAATGATCTCGGCCAGAGCTTCCGCGGTCTCAGCATGCCTTCCCAGTCCCATGCCCATGACCACCACATCGTGCCTGGCAATCTGCTCCTTGAGGACGGGAATATCTGCCGGGCAGAGGTGATCCTCGGATAGGGGCTGAACTATCAGGTTGGGAGAGTAGCCGGAGATGGTCCTGGCTGCCGTCTTCGGCGTGGCCACGGTGACGATGTCCGCTCCCGCCCGCAGAGCGGCCATGGCGGAGAGCGCCGGAGCGCCGGTGTACGGCCCGCCGCCGATCACCAGTATCCGCCCGGAGTCACCCTTGTGGCTCTCCAGGGTCCTTCTTCCCACCAGCCATAGGTCGCCCTCACCCACGAAAAATTCAGCCGCTGCGGGAATGCCGATATCCGCCACCACGATCTCCCCGGACATGCCCGGTTTTTCGCGGTGGAAGGTGACTGTAGCATCAGCGTTCACCTGCTTGTTGGCTCCCAGACCACTGGGAACGTCAACCGAGATTACCAGCTTTCCTGAGGAGTTGATGGCATCGATCGCCTGGCCTTCAAGGCCCTTGATGCTGCCCTTTATGCCTGTGCCGAAGATGGCATCGACTATCAGGTCGCATTTATCAAGAGTTAGGTCGGAGCAATCAAAAATCATGCGCAGGTCATAGCCCAGGTGCTCCAGAATTTGCCAGTTTCTCTTTGCCTCCTCAGTGGCGATCTCTCTGCTCCTGCCCAGCAGATAGACGGTTACCTCAAAGCCAGAATCGAAACCCAACAGGTGCCTGGCGGCCACAAAGGCATCGCCGCCGTTGTTTCCCCGACCGGCCACGATAGCGATTCTCTTGCCCTTCGTCCGGGCGGCGATCTCCCGGGCGAGAGCTGCGCCAGCATTTTCCATGAGCTGCAAGGGAAGCAAGCCGAAATAGCGGCAATTGGAGTCGATTGCGACCATCTCTTCTGTAGAAATAATTGTCATGGTGATATGGATAGTGATGATAACATAAAGCTTCTATCCTTAAAAATCAAACAGCGACTTCTGCTTC
>JAQVZT010000449.1 GCA_028708055.1 Methanothrix sp. | reverse complement strand
GCGGTGGTCTCCAAGGTCAAGAAGCTCTTCGTATCCTAATTGAAATATTTTTGTAATTTGATAATTTGAAACAGCTATCGGAAGCACATCTTTTTTATAGAATGAACCGTGTCTAATCTGGCCTAGCGGAGGGTGCGTTCCTTCGGGCGCAGCGGCATTAATCGATGAAGATCAGAGTATTTCTGGGACTATTTGCATCGCTTCTGAAGATCCTGGCAGTGCTGATGCTGGTTCCCGGTGCGGTAGCAGCGTATTATGCCGAGACCGGAGGAGTTATCGCCTTTGCGGTAACCTCTCTTTTAACCCTTGCCACGGGAATAATTTTAGCGAGGCTGTCTGTAACGGCGGAGCCTGGTCTCAAAGAGGGTTTTGCGCTCGTCTCTTTGGGCTGGCTTGGTGCCGCATTCTTTGGTGCTCTGCCTTATGTTTTTCTGGGCCTTGGCCTCACAGACGGCTTATTCGAATCGATGTCCGCCTTTACCACCACCGGCTCATCAATACTTACCGAGTCAAATGCTCAGGGCTACTGGATCATCAACTCCTCTCTGGCGAATGCCAGCTTTGCTCACCAGCTTGAGCTTGGCGTGAGAAGCCTGGCCGCCAGCAGCACCTGGCTGCAAATCAGCAGCCGCCCTGACGAGACCTATATGGGGCTGCTATTCTGGAGATCTTTTGCCCAGTGGCTGGGCGGGATGGGCATAATACTACTATTCGTGGCCATACTGCCCCGCCTGGGTGTGGCCGGACGGCAGCTTTACCGGGCAGAGGTACCAGGTCCGGACAAGGACTCTTTGACGCCGCGCATTAAGCAAACCGCCCGATTGCTTTGGGCGGTTTATATAGTTCTGACCATTCTAGAGGTTGCGGCTCTCTACCTGGCAGGAATGCCATTTTTCGATTCGCTGTGCAACACATTTGCTTCAATGGCCACGGGCGGCTTCTCCCCCCAGGCTCTCAGCATCGCCGCATACAAGAGTTGGGAGATAGACGCTATCATCGCTATCTTCATGTTCTTGGCGGGTGCCAACTTTGCTCTGTATTACCGGATGATGAACACCGACCGGAAGGCATTTTTCAAGGACCCGGAGTTTCGTTTCTATGCTCTGATAGTCCTGACGGCATCCGCCATTATCGTTCTATGGGGGGGCCTGCATGGCGACATTTATAGAAAAATTCAGCTTGCCGTATTTCAGGTGGTATCCATCATGACCACCACCGGATTTGCGACAGATGACTTTGACCAGTGGACAGCCGCCGCCAAGTATGTGCTTCTCCTGCTCATGATCATAGGCGCCTGCGCCGGGTCCACCGGTGGGGCCATAAAGGTGGTGAGAATACTCCTGGTTGTAAAGAGCGGATACCGCGAGCTGCTTCACGTTCTTCATCCAAAAGCGGTGTTAGCCCTGCGTCTGGGAGGCTTCTCCGTCAGGGATGAGGTGCTCAGGCCGAGTAACATCTTTGTGTCAATGTATATCATGATCTTTGCCTTCGCATCGCTCCTTCTGGCCATCATCTCGTATGGCAATCCGGCAATGACCATTGACTCCATCCTGTCCGCGGTTGCCTCCACACTCGGCAACGTTGGGCCTGGCTTTGGCATGGTAGGACCTATGTTTAGCTATGTGGAGATTCATCCCGCTGCCAAGATGTTGCTCTTCTTTTGCATGTGGATTGGCAGGCTGGAGATTGTTACTGTGCTGGTCTTGCTGACCCCGGAGTTCTGGAAGAAATGATCTTTGCTTATAATATCTGTTTATAAAATGAGTTTATGAGATCAGTTTGTTCTCTTCCTTCTCCCTGATTCGGTCGTTGATCACCCTGTCCGACCTCACCAGGGCATCATGCGTTTTTCCGTAATGCTTGGCCGCTTCAGCCATGATCTTCTTGAAGCCATCGTTGTCCCCGGCATCTGCCTTTTCGGATAGCCGCATACATTCGGCAATAAAGGTCTGGCGGACGGCTGCTGCTTTTGGGTTCTTCTGAATGGAGGCATAAAGCTCAGGGTCCTGATCCAGAATTCGGCCTACAAAATCGAGCATGATCTCGTAGACCGGAGACATGAATCTCCTCGATCTCTGCACATCAAAGTCCAGAGCGTGAAGCGCTGCTCCTATGCCGATGTAGGCAAAATGCGTGAGGGCTTGCACCACAGCCATTATCCTGTCGTGCTCTTCCGCATCCAGAACCTCCACATGCGCTCCGTCGGACTGAAAGAGCGACTGGATGAAGGAGAGCCATTTTCCGGTCCTTCCCTCCGCAGGAGTGAGGATTATGGTCTGGCCGCCCAGGCCCGGCATGGTTGGCCCGAACATTGGATGCGTGCCCAGCACCTCGACTCCTTCGGCTGCATATGCCGCCATGGCCTTTACCGGCTCGGATTTGATGGAGGTCACATCCATGATCAGGCTGCCGGGATGCATGCAGGGCGCGACCTGGCGGATCATTTCCACGGTCTTATCGATGAGAACACTTACCATGACGATATCGCTCTTTTGCACTTCGGCCATCAATTCCCAGGCGTATCGCACCCCCAGGCGCTCTGCTACCTGCACCCTGCCGCTCGGCCCCCATATCGCCACATCAAAGCCCTTTTCCTTAAAGTAGCGGGCAAACCAGGAGCCAGTCTGGCCCGTGCCCCCCAAGATCAGTATGCTAACCATTATGCCACCGTCC
>JAQVZT010000448.1 GCA_028708055.1 Methanothrix sp. | reverse complement strand
GGAAAAATTCAAGGAACCCTATGATGATATGATCAGGATCGTTGATCTTTTTCCCGCCTCCATCAGAGAGATCGTGACTGTCCAGGAGCAGTTGGCCTTTGCTCTGAATAGAAGAAATAAAAATGATGATAGGGATAGGGCGATTGGAATACTGGAGGGGTTGATAAAAGAGCATGGTGAATCCCCGGAGACCTGCGGAATTCTTGGGCGAGTCTATAAAGATATTTATAAAGATGCCAAAGGAAAGGGGAATACAGGAAAAGCAAGGGCAGCTCTTGACGAAGCGATCGCATGCTACAGCAAAGGTTTCATGGAGGACCCGAGGGACTATTATCCGGGGGTCAATGCTCTCACCCTTCTCTTCGAAAAAGCTGGCGATAAGGCGGATGCGGCTATCAAGGAGCTATATCCTCTTGTGAAGTTTGCCTTAGTCAGGCGCGGAGGTCTTGCTTCTAATGATTACTGGGATATCGCTACCGTGCTTGAGGTGTCCGTACTAGGAGATGATTGGGATACTGCCAATGCCGCAGCGGATAAATTAATTCTGAAGGGCAAAGCCACCTGGAACTTTGAGACTACAATCAATAATCTGAGGTTAATTCAAGAAAGGTTCAAAGAGAATGGCGATAAAGAAGCAGCTGAAAATCTGAGATTGATTGTTGAGAAAATGGATGCGAGATAACGGGGAGGAAGGGAATTGACGGAAACGCAAAATAGCGGCACGAGCAATAACAAGGTCAATAAATTTGAAGAATATAGCCTTTTTATTGAGGATACGGCTCGTTTAAGCGAGCGACGCCAGACCGTTTCTAATACTTATGTTGCCGTCAATTCGTTGTTGCTCGTGGCCATTGGACTTCTGATCAAGGATTTGGGGGCAACAGGAGTCTGGAGGCTTTTGCTGCCTGTGCCTCTGATCGTCTCCGGGATCATCATCTCCAGGCGGTGGAGCGAGCTTTTATCCAACTATAAAAAGCTAATCGGATTTCGAATAAATGTGCTCAGAGATATGGAAAAAAAGATGAGCGGAATAGAAAATATGTACCACCGGGAGGACTTGTTATATCCCAGGGACGGATCAGGCAGGAGTCATTCTATCGGCGGATTAAATTTCTCAGATAAAGAGCAGGCTTTGCCCAAGATATTTATATTATTATATTATTTGTTCGGTCTTGGCATAACAGTGGCTTTGGTAGTCGATCTTGCCGTCAATTGGAAATGCTAATCTGGCTATTTGGCGCAAGGATGAAAGATGGCCGTCCCTTGACCAGATCTGGATCTCCCGCCTGGGATTTTGCCTGCGAAACCTGTTAAAATCGTGGATTATAGATAAAAAAAGTGAGCGTGGCAGGAGGCATCTCTCCCCCCGGTATCTCTTGAAGTTTTTTTTAAGAAAAATGAGGTAATCATGCCCGCATCTCCATGAATTCTGCAATCTTATCCCATCATTATGATATTAATCTTTTCGCACTGAGGAGAGCCCCTTATCCTTCATCAACCGCGATATGTACAGCTTGGCCCACAGGTAGGCGAAAAGGCTCCCGCTGATGTTGCCGAAGACAATTCCCCACCAGATGCCCTCCTGGCCCAGTCCCAGGACCATTCCCAGAACGAAAGCCATCATGGTTACGAGGATCACATCTCTGAGCAGATTGAGGAAGAGCGAGGTCAGACCTTTGCCCGCCCCCTGGAAGAAGCTGGCGGACATGATTCCCGGAGAGACGAAGGGATAGAAGAGGCACATGGCATGCATGAATGCCACCATGGTCGGCGCCAGGTGAGCGCTCTCCGGGCCGAAGGTGAAGAGAGCCGTTATCTGCGGAGCAAATAGCCCGGTGATGAGCGCCGTTGCCAGTCCAATGGCCAGTCCCAGTTTGGTGGAATAGCTGTGAATTACGGCCAGGCTCTCGTATCTCCTGGCTCCAAAGGCCGCCCCGGCAACTGATATCTCCGCAGTGGCGATGGCGATCAGGGGAACCAGGGCCACGAAGATCACCCGCCATCCGGCTGTGTAGACTGCCACGGCATCAGTTCCCGATACTCTTACCAGCATGGCATTGATGATGACTGCATCTATGGAATAGAAGAGGAACTCTATGCTGGCCGGTATCCCTACCTGGAGAATATCCAACATCACGCCCCTGCTCGGGACAAAGGCTTTCCTGGAGAGCGACACATAGGTGTCCTTCTTTATGAGCAGCCAGTAAATTTGGACTGCCGAAACCAGAAAAAGGGAGATGATCGTACCCCATGCCGCTCCTGCGATTCCAAGTCCCGCCCAATAGATCAGGATGGGGTCCAAAACAGCATTGATCAGCGATCCAGCGCCCATGGCATACATGGTGCGTTTGGTGTCTCCCTCTCCCCTTAAAATCGCATATGCTGTGTTCGTGAAGACTATCAATATGCTTCCCACAAAGACGATATTGCCGTATTCGAGGGCGAGGTCAAGAGCCGACCCTGCACCTATAGTCAGGAGCATCGGCTCGAGAAAATAGAGGAGGACGATGGTCAATATCGCAGATACAATGATCGTCAGCAGCAGGGCATGCATGGTCGTATTGTCGGCGCCGCTTTTGTCTCGAGCCCCAATTCTGCGAGAGATGGAAGAAGATACGCCGGCGCCAAGGCCATTGGAGAGGCCCACCACCACCATAATAATTGGGCTCACAAAC
>JAQVZT010000447.1 GCA_028708055.1 Methanothrix sp. | reverse complement strand
CTTCCGATCTATCGACGGAGCAATGCGGTCCAGGATTCGCCAGACCCGGCTCAGGGAGTAATACGGATGAGAGTACTCGCCGGCGCTGAAGGTTGCCGTCCAGTCGAGCTTTCCCTGGCTGCGGTTGTACCAGCCCATCGCCTCGGCATCATCAAATAGATTCTCGGAGAACATCAGGCTGGAATTATTGCTGCCATTGATAGTATTAGCACCATTGGCTCCGATGGCATCGATCTCCCGGATTCGAAACTCATTGGCGGCGACAAAGACCTGGCCTTCCGGAACGCGCTCTGCTACCCAGTATCCGCCGGTGCCCGAAGGAGTCCCACCGCACATCTCAATTACCCAGACCTCATTCGGATCCCCGAATATCAGGGTCTCTCCGGTGCCATAGTAGCCATACTTATCGATTAGAGAGCCCACCAGCGAGGCGGCCTCCCGTGCGGTCCTGCACCGCTCCAATGCGATGTTTGACAGCTCCGAACTGTAGAAGATCCTCTTGCCCGTCTCAGCATCAGGGTGAACCCGAGCAAAGTCTGTGCACTCACCCGAGATCAGCTGATGCTCATTCATCATTCCGTAGGAGCCGGATATGTAGGAATAGGTGTGATTAACCTGATCTATGTAGCCGAGCACGATTGAATCGTTATCCGATGAATCGCCGCTTTCCCGGAATTCCCCGCCGCTGTTCGGATCATAGAGAACAGGACGCTTTGATCCGGGAGGGAAATCCTGAGCAGGAACATATGAAAAGACCACAGCGTCCTCCCGAATTTCTGGTCCCACCTCGCCCGGCCCAAAGCCATCGTTGCTGTGCGCCACAATGACCGAACCATCGGCAGAAGCTGATTTAGTTATGCCGAATGTTGTACATCCCAACGCGGAAAGAGAGAATGCGGAAACGAGAAAGACCGCACAAATAAATGCCACACAAAATATTTCACCCAAACAAGATACCAAAGGAGCATATCGTTTAATGGCAATTCCTCCACTTATTCGAACTGATTATAATTTATCATGGTTATGCTCCCTTACTATTAGATTATTTCGAGCAAGACGGCAGCATCACATGTAGATAGGAACCTCCCATTTGCTCTGCTGCTCCTTTGGCGCATTTTTCTTCGACCAGTTTGGATAGGTGAGGATCGTTCCGTACTCGTCTTCCTCCTGAATCATCTGCTCCTTTTCCTCTTTTTGCTCTTTTTCCTCTATTTCCTCTTGTTTTTCTTGCTCTTCTCTTTTTTCTCTTTCATCTTTGCCCATCGAATCGAGCCCCCTCTCGGCCTTGGATCTGAGGTCTCCTGCCGCATAGGATGCCTCAGGGGTTGCCACAGGAATTGTCACAATGGCAAGAAAAAGTTAACCATTGATGTGGTTGAGGATATGTTTTTCCGTCTGATTCTTGATTGTCGGCTCCTCAACCGCCAGGAGAAGATGTCCCCCTCCCTGGAAGCTGACCAGCCTTGACCCAGGAATGGTGGCTGCAGCGAACTGGGCATTGCGGTAAAGCTGCAATGCGTCGTCCTTGGCATGGAATATCATAGTCGGAGCCCTGATTGCCGCTATCCTCTCGTTGGGCATCTTTGCTTTGTTATCGAAAAAGACGCCTGCAGACCGCAGGGAGACTGGGTTCATGTAATCGACAACCCGGTCGACGAGCTCCTTCTGTTCCGGATTAAGGCCAGCGATGACAGCATCGCTTGCGCCCAGCAGCTCCAGGAACTGGCTTCTGAACAGCTTGGTTATTGCCCAGTAAAGAGGGTCATACCTGTAAATTGCGGTAAGTGTATCACCTTTCTGGTTTGCATCCAACTGAGCCGTTTCGTTTGAGGACGCAACGCCGCATGAGACCAGCGTGAGCGAGGAGACCCGCTGTGGGTAGAGCACGGCAAAGAGCAGAGCGGATGGGCCGCCATGAGATAGCGCAACCACTGCCACCTTCTTGATGCCCAGCCGGTCGAGGAGATATGCATAGGCCCGCGCCTGGTCGTCAAATGTGGCTCCTTCATGGAAGGTTGAGCGCAGATATCCAAATCGAGAAGGCACAATCCAGTGGAATTGGTCTCCGACCGTGGCCTGAGCAAGAAGCTCTCCCTGATCGTAGCCTCCGCCGCTGCCATGGATCACCAGTACATCCGGGCCGGACCCCCCTTCGGAAAATTCGATGTCCCCGTAAGGCGAAGGAATGACTGTGCTCTTTCCAGAGATCCGTTCATAGGAGCGGTTCATATCCCAGAGGTATGCCGCCGAAGCCAAAATCGTCGCCAAGATCAGGCCTACTGCAATCCCGCCCAGAATTCTCAGCGCCATCCTCTCCATTCCGGCATCAATCCCTTCTGATTATGGCGCTCATTCTAATAATTTTCCCCAATTTACAGATACAATTGCGACGTTTCAACAATTAAATATCCTTCAGCCATTCGAGCCGCCTGCCGAAACAGCTGCAATCCGAAGGAAAATCAGCCAAAAGCAGAATCCGTAAGGACTCAAAAGAACCAATATCGAGAAGGATGCCATCAAAATTCATGGCCCGAGAGCCTGGGGACAATTGCCGGGAGCAAGACACCAGTCCCGCTAAAATAGTTATGGTTCCGGGATATGGTTGTGCATTTGCTGGACTGGCTTCGCATTCCCCGCCCGAGACCGCCTACTGGCTCTCAGTGCTTTGGGCTTTGGCTTTTT
>JAQVZT010000446.1 GCA_028708055.1 Methanothrix sp. | reverse complement strand
ATATTCCCTGCCCCATTGCAGATTCCCGAGGTGCCTATCTCTGAGACCAACCCGCTCCGGCCTATGTCTCCCTATGCAGTAAGCAAAGTTTACGGCGATTTTCTGATGAGGAACTACTGGCACTCGTATGGCATCAAGACCATAGTCTCTCGAGCATTCAATCACGAGGGTGCGGGCAGAGGCAACATGTTTGTGACCTCGGTTGCTACATCTCAGGTGATGAAATTGAAGTTCGGAGATCAGGACTCCATAACCATAGGCAATGTCAATGCTTTTCGCGATTGGAGCCACGTGGACGATGTCATAAACGGCTATCTGCTCCTAGCAGAGAAGGGCAGGTGGGGAGATGTTTACAACCAGGGCTCCATGAGGACCAACTCCGTGATGAGCTATTTACTGATGAGCCTTGAAGAAGCAGGCTATCCGGTGAGCAGTATTGAGACGCTCAAGGGAGAAAAGGTTGTAATGGGTCCCAACGAACCGGATAGATCGAAGACCTTTGGCCTTGATTTTGAAAAGACGAAGATTGACGGCATGATGCTTCGAGGCGAGCTTGAGTTTTCGGCCCAGGATGGCGGAGTGAAGGCGAAGGCGGGAGATAAAGAGATAAAAATCCTCTTCGATCCGGAGAGGTTCAGGCCGGCTGAGGTTCCCATATTGCTCTCAGATACGAAGAAAATAGAAGCCCTCGGCTTTAGGACGGAGCATAGTGTGAGGGATATTATCCGAGACCAGCTTGATCATTATCTGGCCGAAATGGAGCGCATTGGTTCATATTGATTGCTTCTAGCAGCTGGGTCTCTCTTTTTTTGACGGAGAAGCAATTATTCACTCTCTCTCGGGCCTTTAAGCCCTTATCCGAGCGGAGTGCCTCAATGATTGCTTTTGCAGTTGCTTTTTCATCATCATAGGGCACATAAATGCCAGTATCTCCCGCGACTTCCGGCAGAGCGGCCTTTTCAGCAACTACAGGGACACACCCGCAGGCCATCGCCTCAGCAAGAGCAACACCAAATGACTCCCGATACGATAGCTGGCAGTATAAATGCGCTTTCTGGTAGCATTTTATCAGATCCCTTTGGGACATGTATCCTCGCAGCTGCAGGTTTGGCGCAGGATATTTTGCAGCCAAATACTCCCGGTCTTTATCAGAAAGTCCCAGGACCAGAAATCTAGTTTCGGGAATATGCTTGGCCGCTTTGGCGAATGTATCTATGCCTTTGAGCTTTATTACATTTTTAGTCCCTGAGGCTACTGTCATCACCAGGTCTTCCTTTCCGCTCCCCGGCACAAACTTATCTGTATCTATCCCATTGTAAATGACTTTGATCATTCGGGGCTTGGTCCTGGAAAGCACCTCTTCCTGCGTGAACTTGGATACTGCCAGTATGAGATCTGCATTCTTCAGGACATAATCTGTATACAGTCTCTTGTCCCTGCCAAGGGTATATTGTCCGTAGTTGATCTCTGGCTCATATGCCACATCATAGCCGCCCGCTACGACTATGGATCGTTTGCCCAGCATCTTTGATATGAGCACTGCGATAAACGAGTGACCGGAGGCGAACCAGGAATAGGTTATATCTGAATCAAATATGACTCTTGCTATCTTGAATATGTCCCTTGGAGTTCTATAGCTCGCCTTCTCCACGGTAAAATGCCTCGAGAGTATCTCGTAGTCCTGTTTAACGAAGGATGAAAAATCATAATATATAAAGGCGATCTTCATCTTGAGCCCGGGCTTCTAGCTTTTTGCAGAACCTTTTCGTAATCCTCTGCCATCTCTCTCCAATCATACCTCTCGGCGAGAGCCCTGTATCTTTTTTCGCCACCACCGGCAGTCAGTATGTTCTTTACATGGGCGGCGAAGCTCGCCACATCATCATAATAGTAAATCTCATCCCCCAGCAGCCTCTCCAGGGAGATCATGCGGCTGGAGAGCACGGGCCTTCCGCATGCCAGATAATTGAAGACTTTTCCTCCCGCGGCGTACTCATTCTTCTTCATCATCTTCAGGGGATTGAGGCCAATATCCATAGCAGAAATATAGCGAGAGAGCTGCCCATACTCGACGGCTCCCGTAAAGACAATCCTGTCCAGAACACCAAGGTCTTTGGCCATCTTCTTGATCTCCTCCCCATAATCGGTGAAAAGACCGGGCCCCACAACCAGCAATGTGGCATCCAGCTGGGGCATCGCCGATACGACGGTCTCCAGATCCACCCAATGTTCAAGCGAGCCCACATAGCCCAGGACGACACCATTCAGGCCCAGAGATTTTTTGGCTTCTTTCATTGAGAGCGGCCCGAGAAGCTTTGTGTCAACCCCATTGGCAATTACTGTTATGTCTTTTATGCCCAGGTCGTGCAGAAAATCGGAAAGCTCCTGGGTAACGGTGATCACCGAGCGCGCCTTGCGCAGGTTGTATCTGGTGATGAGCCTTACCACTTGCTTGACGACTTCGCCCAAGGCCGATCCGGGATAGTAGATCGATGCAGATTCCTCAAGGTGATCCAGGTAGTCGAATACGACCGGCGGATGCGCGAGATTGGCCGCAAATGATGGCAGGATATTTGTGGACAGGATCACATCTATCTTCAGCCTCTTCGCAATTTGTCTGATCTTCCATAGGTGTTAAGGGAAGTTCAGGAGGTAGTAGAGAGAGGGGTCCTCGGCATTTATCC
>JAQVZT010000445.1 GCA_028708055.1 Methanothrix sp. | reverse complement strand
AGGATTATATATTATTGGATATTTGAGGATTCCTATTTACTGCCCTTGAAAGAGCATCTTTTAGAAAAGTGCTCTATTGGCAGACTTTTAGTGTCTATTTCCCTCTCAATCGCCCCAATTTTTGATCATTCTTCGATAGCCTCCGCTAGGCTAAATAATTTTGGCAGCTCTCAGGGTGCATAGCTGATATAAGTTAAAAGCAAAAGCAGTTACTATCATTTTGATATGAACCCTTCTCACTGTGGTAACCAGTACTCTTCCCGCATTAAATACTCTCTTTATAACAGCATGAGGTCTTTCGCCTGGCGATCTCAATTTGCTGATCAATTTGTTCCATTCCTTATCAAGCTCTCCAAGAGGCGCATCAGTAGTCCTGCGCACCATGGTAAAGTCATCACCTCTCGCAGAAACGCCGAAATACCCTCGATCTCTGATGACAACTTCACCTTCTAATGACAAATCAACCCGGCTATCATGCACTTTTGCCGTCGTGGTCTCAATTTCGCGAATAAGGCCGTAATCGATGTCGGTTTTTTGATGGAGCTTGTAGCCAAAATAGCTTTTCTTTCCTTTTTTTGCCCAGGTTCCATCTCGACTGTGGCGAGTTTTAGATCCTCCGTCAAATGGTTTCTTTGATTTTCCTGGGTCCGCCTCGATAAACGTTGCATCCTGTATTGTCCCTCGCTTGACCTTCAAACCCATAGCATCAAGCTGTTTTTGAAGTTCTCCCCAGACAACTTCATCTTTTCCAGTCTTTGCCATGCGTTCTCTGAATAGCCATATCGTCCTAGAGTCAGGAAATGGATTTGGAAAACCAAGAAACGACATAAACGAGATGCGATCGGCCATTTGGCGCTCGACCTCCAAATCACTCAAGCCGTACCATTGCTGGAGAATCAGGATCTTGAACATCAAAATTACATCGCAGTTGGGTCTTCCACCCTTCTCGCTCTTGTTGTCATACATCTCATCCAGTATCCGCCGAATGGGTGACCAGTCAATCAAATCTGATATCTGCGAAAGCCGAGATTTCCCTTGAGTCTCGCTAAGCCCTCGCAATACCCAAGTAGCAAAAGAATCCATAATATATAATGGTATTAATAGTATATAAACATTACTATATTAAGTAGTGGGGGTGTTTATAGGAATCCTCAGAGATAAACTATATAATTTAATATATTCCACTTCTGGTCAAAAATTTGAACAAGTTAAGTATGCAGGCGGAAACTCTATTTCAATTTTAAATTATATGGGAGAGACGTTTACTAATAAGGACTTTTCAGAAACTATTCTCCGAAATGCAATTTTTGAGGGCGGTGTATGCGATAATTCAAGCTTTTCTGATGCAGAGCTGCAGGATTCTAGTTTTATTGACTCATCTATGCTTTATGTTAATCTTGAAAATTCAAAATTGGAGGGCGCCCTTTTTGAGGGAATCGGCCAAATCACTGCAATGGCTCTTGATAAGAGAGAGAGAAATTTAGCTTTTGGCACGATAAATGAAATGTATCAATCGTCGATCTTAAAAATTTTAGAAAAATTTTTAGCATAAAAAGCACTAATTCCTGCATAGAAAATATTCGCTTTTTTTGCGAAGATACGTTCATAGGGTTCTCAGATTCTAATAAAAGATTTTTTATTTTTGATGCAGTTTTTTTTAATGGAGATGCTGCGAAACATTGGGAACGAATGTCACTACTCGGAGTGGATTTTAATCCATTCCGATCAGAGATTGCAGTATTAGATGCAAATAAGAATATAGAATTGATTGATTTTAATTTGAATACGGATAAATTTATTGATTTAGGCAAAGAGTTGGATATTATTAATAATAATAATAATAAGATCTACTTTTTAGATGATCCGGACACAGTCGCAATTATTTTAAATAAAAGTATAGTAATAGTAGACTTGTTGGGCAGTAAACCCGTTAAAAAATACTTTACTAAATTGGATCATTTTGAAGAGACGAATTATAGGCCTGAAGAAAATTCTATATATAACTATCAATACGACATAAATTCAAATAGATTCCTTTGCGAAATAGTAAACTTAAACAATATGTGCTCTGAAGTCATATCTAATGATTTAAAGGGTGCAATATCAAGGAAAGATAACTTGATGATTTCATTTGAAATTAATCAGGATCTGATGTTTAAAGTTATCGACTTAGAGCCAAATATATTTTTATTCAATTGGAAAAATGTTCCTGGAATCGAAAGTGATTCGCTTATTCGTTTTTTAATGGATGAATATGAATTTAATCTGAAAGAGAGAGAAATTAATAAATCTGATGATGGTAAAATTGTTAATGTATTTAATTATGAAACAATATTTAATATACAGATAGATAAAACAGAAGAAATAGTGGAAATTGGATGGAACAAAAAAATAAAAGTTATAATTGATGGATTTAAATTAATAATTATCGGAGAAAAATATAATACAGATAAAAGAATGCGATGCTTTGAGGATATATTATATGTGGTTGAGAATTTGGAAGAATTTTGGGAAAAACCAATTGATAGTGATAATAGAAAATTGCTTAATTATCTCGGAATTAGTACAGGCTACGAAAAAATATACAGATCAGCCGATGGAAAATTTCTTTATATAAATAGAGAAAGGCTAGCGCAAATAACAATCTATGCATCTGAAGGTCGTTCGCACTTAGTAGTCAGTAAT
>JAQVZT010000444.1 GCA_028708055.1 Methanothrix sp. | reverse complement strand
TGCTTGGAGTTATAGACCTCTACAGCATCGCAGTCCGGTATGCGCCCGATGGCATGGCGGAATGGATGGTAAGGATGGGGAACGATGGTGATGCCCCCCTGCTCACGGGCCAGCTCCGCCGTCTCCTCAGGGGACAGCCCCCTGGGTGGCAGCACCTGCACACCCAAAACCAGCAAATGCCCCTCATCGGTGGTAACCTCTCCACCGGGTATGAGGATCAGGTCCAGCTTCTCCTCCCGGATGATCTTCAGAGCTTTGAGGGAACCCTGTAGGGTGTCATGATCGGTTATGGACAGCCCGGAAAGGCCCCGGCCCGCAGCAGCGCGCAGAATGGTCCTGACCTCATCCCGGCCGTCCGAGCAATTGGAATGAACATGCAGATCAAATCTCATGAATCCCCTCAAATTCCATGAATCCACTCAAATCTCAGGTGCAGTCAGATAGCCGGCCAGAGCCGATGCCGCTGCTGTGGCGGGGCTTGCCAGATAAACCAGCCCGCCTTTGCCCATCCGCCCTGGAAAATTCCGGTTGGACGTGGAGACGCAGACCTCTCCTTCCGCCAGAACGCCCATGTGAGCCCCCAGACACGGCCCGCATCCTGGCGGCCCGATCATCGCTCCCGCTTCAACCAATGTCTGGATGATGCCGCCTGCAAGCGCCTCCAGCAAGACCTCTCTTGATGCAGGTATGACCAGAGTCCTGGCCACGACCCTCTTTCCCTTGAGAATCCGGGCCGCCTGATCCAGATCCTCAAGCCTGCCATTGGTACAGGTTCCTATGAAGACCTGATCTACCTTCAGCCCCTCCATCTCTGAGACCGGCTTAACATTGTCCACCCGGTATGGCGCAGCAACCTGGGGCTCCAGATCGGCGATGTCAAACTCATATTCGTAATCGTAACAATCCGAATCGGAATGAACCGGCTTGTAAGGCTGCCTCGCCCGGCCTGCGAGCCATGCATGCGTCTTCTTGTCAGGCGGAACTATGGCAGCCTTGGCTCCCATCTCTACTCCCAGATTGCAGAGCGTCATCCTTCCGGATATGCTCAGAGCCTCAATGGTCTGGCCGATGTACTCCACAGCCCTGTATGTCGCCCCATCCGCTCCCAGCTTGCCAATGACCATGAGAGCGATGTCCTTGGCGGAGACAAACGGCCTGGGCGTCCCGGTCACCTGCACCGCGATGGTCTCGGGCACCTTGAACCAGAGACGACCCCGGGAATAGATCTCAGCCATGTCCGTCGCACCCACTCCGGTACCAAAGGCCCCCAGGGCTCCGTAGGTGCAGGAGTGCGAATCCGCCCCTACTAACAACAGGCCCGGCAGAGCAAATCCGCCTTCGGGAAAGACCTGATGACAGACCCCGCTGCCGCAGTCAAAAAAGTTGGATATATTCTGTCCCTTAGCCCAGGCCCGCACGTCCCTCTGCAGCTCAGCTGCGGTCTCATTGTTGGCAGGGACGATGTGGTCGAAGGGTATTACAATCCTCTCCGGATCCCAGACCCTCTCCGACCCCATCTCCTGGAACGCCTTTATGGCCAGAACGCTCGTTCCATCGTGAGACATGGCATAATCCACGCCAGCCTCGACGATCTCCCCCGGCTCCACCATCTTGGCGGAACCGGAGGCTCGTGAAAATATTTTTTGGCTTATAGTTCCAGTCGCCATTCTCTCGCTCGCCTCTCGGCTAAATGGCGATACTACAACTTAAGCTGAACGCTTGCATTTGATCTCCTCTGGGGACGGCATCATATAGGCGATATCGTCCGCAGGATGGCGGTAGAGCCTTGAGCCCAGACGCTTCTGGTCCAGGATGTGCCCGATCAGGCCGATGCTTCTGCCCAGTGCAAACAGCCCATTGAGATAGCCAAGCCGAACTACCTCATCGATCTCCGCCTGGCTGAAAGCGCCGCATGAGGTCATCAGGTCCAGGAAGAGAATGCCGATGCAGCCATCCACATTCAGGATCAGGTTTCCTTTCTTGGCGGTGGTAAGGATCTCCACCTGCAAAGCGTAGTCGAGCAGCTCTGTGCTTGGGAAGTTGGCTTTGGCGTAGCTTATGAGCAGCTGAACGCGCTTGTCCGGGTTCTTGACGCTCTTGATCTTGTGCCCGATGCCCGGGATGTTGATGCCTTTCCTCTTCATCTCCTTGACAAACTGCTCGGGCGTCATATTCGTCTCTCTGGCGTGCTTGAACTCGCGGGCGGCATCATCGATGGCTCCGCCGAAGCGCGGACCGATGGTGAGCAGCCCGCTGCACAGTGACGATATGAGGTCCTTTCCGGCGCAGGAAGCCACAATGGCGTTATGGGCCCCGGATACTGCCGGCCCGTGGTCGGCTACAATCTGCAAGACCAATTCAATGAATCCCGCAGCGTAATCTGGCAGCTCCTTCTTGAACCAGAGCAGTCCTATGACTCCACCGATGCCTCTCTTCTCTTCGAGAACGCTGGAGAGCCTCTTGCCGGCATAGAGCACCTCTTCTCCGCTGTCATCGGATATGGTGCATATGAATGTGGTCGGTTTTCTGATGTCGCCTGATGCCAGCGCTTTGCTGTAGTCCGCCGGGATCTTGGGCACCTCTGGCTCAACGAGGGCCGCCACCTTGCCCTGGGCGAGCAGCATATCGTAGACCTTTCGGACAGTATCTCCGTAGCCGTCAAATGATTTGGGCACAAAAGATCGGAAG
>JAQVZT010000443.1 GCA_028708055.1 Methanothrix sp. | reverse complement strand
GCGAGCAGTCTCTACACGCCTTCCGGGTCGATGCTCCATCTTTCCTTCAGGGCGAGATGGCATCAGTCCTGGGAAAGCTGGCCGCCTACTCCTGCTCAGCCGAATGCCTGGGATATCCCCATGCCCTATTCCGGGCGCACCGGGATATCAGGATCACCGAGCAGGAGGGAGCGGCCAAGCGCCAGAAACTCATGGGAAAGCTCCTGGAAAATGGCATGACTCAATCGGATATCAGAATGCTCATGGGCGATTTTCATGACATCCTGGAGATGAGACCAGGGCTATAAGGTAGGCCAGGGCCATGAGAATTCTGCACGATCAAATTCGATAGATAGATTCGACAGATGAATTCGACAGATGAATTCGATAGATGAATTCGATAGATTATTGCGAGTAAGGAAAAAGGGAGAAGAGAAAGTGGCGCCAACGGATGAGGGCAGAGCAGCCGGGGGATCGGGCCTGCTCAAAAGAAAGGTATTCGAAAAGGGAGAGACGACATACAAGATCGTCTCCAGGAGCGTGACCGAATATCACTTTACCGTACCCTTCAAACTCGATGATGATAATAGGGTAGAGGTAGGGCAGATATTCTCAATCGAAGACGGAGGACTGACCTTTCTGGCCCGCGTTCTGAATATCGAGCACAGCTCCAACTATGATGGCCATTGGGACACCACCATAAAAGGCACTAATTTCTTTGATTCCGATCAGATCTTCAACCGGGTCATCGCTGAGCCACTGGGCTGCATAGACAAAAATTTGGGGTTCAAAAAGTCCAGGACGCTGCCCACCAAGTTCGCGCCAGTCGTGCGGGCGGAGACCGGTCAATTCAAGTTTCTCAGCCAGGTCATGGGTGACATAGAGATCGGCTACCTGAGAAACGGCTCCCGGCTGGTCGAAGAGATTCCAGTGGCCCTGCATAGCGAGGCAATGGACCATCACATGGGTGTCTTTGCCACAACCGGCATGGGCAAATCAAACTTCATGAAGGTCTTTGCCGCTTCATGCATGCGCCGTTCTGCCCGCGGCGAGTCGAAGTTCGGCCTTCTCATCGTCGATCCCCACGGGGAATACCTGAAGGGCAAGGGCGATGTCAAGGGCCTCACCCATCTCAAGAGATACCGGGAGGGCCTGGCCTGCTATTCGACGAGCAAGCAGAGCGCCTCCGATCCGGGAGTGGAGGAGCTTGCCATCTCGGAAAACGAGATTCTCCCCGAGGACATCGCTCTGCTCTACGAGTGGTCGCCGCCGCAAAGAGATGCACTGGAAGCTATTTCCCGAGTCCTGGACAGGGAGAGCTGGCTGGAGGAGATACAGAAGCCGGAGGGTATGGCCGCCATGCTCCAGGAAGGCTTCCGGGACAGCACAATCAATGTCCTGATTCGAAGGATCAAGAACGAGCTGGGAAAGAATACCTACATCCGCAAGCGTTCCAGCCTGGCAAACATCCTGGCCAACCTGCAAAAAGGAAAAGTGGTGCTGGTGGATATACCGAGGATGAGCGACCGGTCCGAGCTTTTCCTGCTCTCCGTCATCTCCCGCTATATCCTGGATGAATACAAAAAGGACGGGCAAGAGGAGAATGATGGCCGCAAAAACTGCCTCATCACCATTGAGGAGGCACAGAGGGTCCTGGGTGCAGGCAGCAACACGGCCCGATTTGAGAGCATCGCCCGAGAAGGTCGCAAGTTCGGAGTGGGCCTTTGTGCCATCACCCAGCAGCCCAAGCTCATAGACAAGCAGCTTCTCTCTCAGTTCAACACTCTGGTGGTCATGGGCCTGGGTGACAGAAACGACCGGCTGCAGCTGGAGGAATCTGCTAAGCAGGACCTCTCCTCAATGGATACCGAGATTCAGACCCTGGAGAAGGGCGAAGCAGTCATATCCTCCTTGAAGATACCTTTTCCAGTGCCCGCCCGGGTGCACCGCTACGAGGATTACCTGCGCCGCCTGGATAAAGAAGACAAGGATGAGGGCCTTGTTGCTAGAGGCGGCTTCAAGCCGTTCCTGGATTAGGTTTGGGATGCTCTGGCAATGAAGATAATTCACCTCGCTGATTCGCATCTGGGATTTTCCAGCTACAGCCGCCTGGATGAGCACGGGAGAAATCGCATAGAGGAGATGGTGTATTCCGGGTTTGAGCAGGCCATCGAGAAGATAGTGGAGATGCGCCCAGATGCAGTCGTCCATGCCGGAGATGTCTTCCATCACGTCCGGCCCAAGATCAGGCCCCTTGTGGTCTTCCAGAAGGGCCTGATTCGGCTCATGAAGGAGGATATCCCGATTATCATTATCAGCGGAAATCACGATGCACCCAAGAGCTATTCGCTTACCAGTCCCTTCCTCCTCTTTGAGAACCTGCCTGGCGTTCATATCGCCCAGCGCTACGGGTACGAGAAGGTTGAGGCGGGAGACCATACATTCCATTGCATTCCATTCTGTATGGAGCCCAGGGACTACCTGACCGAGTTTGAGAAGATCGAGCGGTCGGGAAGAGATGTGCTGGTCATGCACGGCCTGGTGGAATCTCTGCGCAACAAAAAGATGAGAAGCGTGGGTGAGCATGAGCTTGCCGACAGCTTCCTTAAAAGCGATTTTGATTATATTGCTCTGGGCCACTATCATGGACAGGCACAGATCTCCCATAACGCCTGGTACAGCGGCTCGCTGGAGTACTTCAACTTCGGCGA
>JAQVZT010000067.1 GCA_028708055.1 Methanothrix sp. | reverse complement strand
GGTTCGGCCAGAGGCGTCCATGTCCACATGGGAAACCTGCCATCCCAGTTCCAGGTCAGCAGCCTTCCCGGGAGCACCATAAGTCCTGACCCGGATCACCCCACCGATCCCAGCAAGTTCCTCATCACTATTGGTGACGTTGCCTCAGGAGCTACAGGAGACGCTCAATTCAAATTGATGATGAAGAGCGACGGGTCGGCCTGCGATGCCACAGGAGGAGTTCTCACCATGGAGCCGGATTACACCGACGACTGCGGAAACCCGTGGGCACCTCCTCTGGGATTGATATCATTCTCAGTCGATTCCAGCAAAAAGCCAACTCTAACTCTGACAAAGACGCCGACATCCTCGGGGAGCAATATCCTTAAGCCGAATGATGCAAGCACAGAGGCCAGCTTCGACCTCCAGGTGGAATTTAATTCAAATGGGGGAGGATGCACTGCCACACTACCTGTTGATATAGTAGACACCTATCCGGAGGGCTTTGCCGTTAAAGACGGGGCGGGAGGAATTGTCGATGCCACTCTTCGCACCATAACCTGGCCCAGCACAGATGCTGCTCAGACCCTGAGCGATGGAGTTGTCTGGAAAAAGACTATCAAGCTGGTCCCGCAGTCAAGCGCCTGCGACATGTGCACAGGAACTTACAGCACCCTTCTTTCCGCCGGGCCGCCGGCGGGCGTCGACTGCTGCGGTTGCACCCTGTCAGGCAACGCCTCAGCGGATATCATAGTAAACGGACCTACCCTGACCGTAAGCAAGACCGCCCCAGGGATCGCTAATGATTATCTCATCCTCAGCGATTTAAGCCGGATCGCAACCTTTGATCTAACGGTAGGCTATGAAAAGAACGATGGATGCTCGGATACCCTGGATGCCGAGATCGTTGATGCCTATCCGGCCGGCTTTACGGTAGTAGATGCCGCAGGTGGAACAGTTAATACAAATGACAATACCATAACCTGGTCTCAAACCGGTGGCAATGCTCTGGTCTCAGGATCACTGTGGACGAAGACGGTAAAGATCCAGCCACCTGCAGGCAGCTGCGGAGAATCCTTCGCCAACACCCTGACTGCAACTGAGGTCAATTCCGGACCGGTATGCCCACTTCTTTCCGACAGCAAATCGGTGAAGATAATGGTAAATTGCATTGGCGGCACCGGTTCAGTCTTCACAACCGAAAAATCGTCAACTTCGGAAGATGCATGCAGTGACATAGGTTATACCACAACCTATACCTTCCAGAGCGCGGTCACTGACTGGACCGGCTATAAGTTCGGAGTGCATTTCACCGGGCCCCAGGAATTTCCAATCGGTGGAGCACCGGCAACCTTTGCCGTCTATGATGCAAATGACAGCCAGCTCGGATCGACCAAGAGCAACTACTTATCGCCTGAGACAGTTTCCGGAGTGCCTGAACAGGAGCTGGGGCCAGCTGGCCTGGACCTTCCACCGCTTCCTAAAAACGGCAAGCTGGTAGTCACCTATACCCTTCACACCACAGGACCGGGAGAGATCATCGATTGGTCGGATATAATGGTCTCTGGGGGCCAGACCTATCACCAGGGCCTGCCCGTGAATATAGCACCCTCTGGCCCGCCAAGCTTCTCAGTTAAGCTCAACATTCCTTCTGTGATTGAAACCTGCGGGGAATTTGATGCCAGCATTGTAGTCACCCAGGACGATGATTACTACGCCAATGGTCTGATGAGAGTAACTCTTGATACCGCCAATTACGAGTATGTGGCAGGTTCGGCATCGATCAGCGGCTTCAATGGCACAGGGCTTGCCGCATCCGCGGAGCCGGATCTATCGACAGGCAATCCGATCTGGAATTTGGGTGATAAGGTAAGGACAACCTCTGGCAAGGGCACCATAAGCTTCAAGATTAAGAAAGCCTGCGGCACCGGGCCTGCTGCAAGAGCTCTTCTGGATTATAGGGATAAATGCGGCGGAACATATCAGAAGGTTGGATCGGATGAGAAGCCCGTCCTGGTAGGCGAAGCCAGGCTGATTCTCGCCCTGACTCCGGAGACAATTTACGCAAATCAGGATACCCAGACCTGGCGGATCTATGTCACCAATACGGGCACGGGCGCTGCTCATAACACTATTGTGACCGATACTGTGGGCAATAACCTTCAATATGTGCCAGGAACGGCAAAGATAAACGAAGTTGCCTCTGAGCCGCTAAATCCCTCCTCCAGCATCCTCCAGTGGAGATTTAATAGCATTGATATCAAAAAAACGAATATCATCGAGTTTCAGACCAGATTGACCGGATGCGAGCCAGGTCCCAATACTGCGGTGGCCCAATGGGGATGCGATTATGATAATCCCTGCTCAACCACTTCGACAAGTACATCCAGAGTCGTATTGAACACTAATTACCAGTTCGCAGTACAGCTGGTCACAGCTCCCATCGACCCCTGCGGGGATCGGTCGGGCCCGTTCAGCCTTACCATCACCAACTCAGGAGGAGTTCATGCCTACGGTGTGACCGCCACCCAGACCCTGCCGATCGGCCTGGGGATAGTAGATGGGATAACTGATGGAATAACGTACTCGGGCAGCCATCAGCCTCTTCTCGGCTTCGATCCGGACACGGGCAAACTATCCCTGGACTTTACCGGGCAGGATTGGGCGCCGGGAGAATACTGCCAGATATCCTACTATCTGAAATCGGATACCACTCCGCCATGCAAGTTTGATCCCACCGCGGCCTCTACCTCCGCCAGGGTCGATTATCATACTCCATGCGGCTCAAGCAAGGCAGAAGCCTCAAACCCGATATCTTTGTCCAGCTCAAACAGCCAGGTGGAGCTGACAAAAGTCCAGATTCATCCGTCCTCAAGCATTGTCGATAAAGATGAAGAGGTATCCTGGAAGATCACTGTAAAAAATCCATCCGGCAATCTCTGGACTGCCAGGAATGTGGTGGTCAAGGATCTGCTGCCTTCCAATACTCAGTTCGTAGCCGTTCCCATTACGCCGGGATACGAACCCACCACGACACCCTATTCTGGAGATGGAACGAACGGCAACGAACTGACCTGGAATCTCGGCGATATTGCAGTTGGATCGGAAAAGAGCATCATTGTTAATGCAATAGTCACCATCTGCGACTCGGGAAAGAATACGGCCACGATCACATGGGGATGCTGTGGTGATACCAAACACACGAGCGCCTCTATTCCCATCAATGTAGATCTGAAGACCAAGCCCACCTTCAGCATAACCCAGGCATCCAATGTAAATGTCTGCAGCGGGACGATTTCCCTGACTGTTTCCAACTCAGGAGCCACTGCAAAGGGACCATTTACATTGTCAGATACCATTCCCGTGGGTTTCGTCTACAATGGCATTTCTTCCGCTAAGATCAACGGCAATACAGTGACAATGCCCGAGCCCACATCGAACGGTGCGTCTCCTGCGACCCTGACCTGGGATCTTACTGGTCTCTTTACAGACAGCAAAATGCTCAAGGACGACGCACTTGCAGTCACCTTCAAGATACGGGATGATGGCAGCCATTGCAGTAGCCCTGCCGCCAATCCGCAAAACTCTGCTACATTCAGCGGCTATGATCTATGCAGCAATTTGATCATGCGGACAGTATCCGCACCGGTAACAGTACTGGCGCCCAATCTGGTTGTGACAAAGACACCCCATGACCAGAAAGCAGTTGTGAACGCGAAGAATTCCTGGACTCTGACTGTCACGAACACAGGAACGGCTGCGGCCGAGAATGTAGTGGTGGCGGACACCTTTGGATCAGCTTACCAGATCAGCGATGCCGCGAGCGATGTGCCGGGCGGGAACATCCAACCAGGGGGAACAGGTACCGTGGTTACATGGGACCTGCCAGCTCTTGCCGGGAACGGCGGATCATGGACAAAGGTGGTCAGCGCGACTCTGACTTCAACCAGCTCGGATATGAATAACTATGTTCGTGCGGAAGGGACATGCTCTTCGGGCTGCGTTTACGGATCAGATGATGACACTGCCGCGGCCACATACGTAACGGTAACCAAGAGCGCCGACGCCAGCACCCTCACCATAGGAGACAAGGTGGATTTCACCATCACTGCCACCCTTCTGGGAACTGGTGTTCCTTTCACCAATGTGAAGATCAAAGATACCCTTCCCAAAGGCCTGGATGTGGTGGGATCAGATTACTACAGCTGCAGCGATCCGGCTAGCTGCTCAGGGATCACCGTTACTTTGGAACCGTCGGGAGAGAATCAGCTCATTACCTGGAGCCTGCCGGACTTTGCCGGTGCCAAGACTGTGCAGATAACTCTGCATGCAGTGGTAAAGGATAAGGTCAATGGCGTATCTTACAACAAAGATGGCAACACCCTGGTAAACAAGGTCGACCTGGTTCGTACCGTCTACGGCCAGACATCCACGGACAGCGATGACGCGAGTGTGAGCCTGGTGGAGCCCAGGCTGAAGCTGGAAAAGGCCGTCGACAATACCGTTAACAATCCGATAACCCATAACCCGATGTACCATCCAGGAGACACGGTTACTTACACCATAACCCTCTATCATGATGCGGACAGCCATTCAGCAGCTTATCAGGTAGACGTGCAGGACACGCTGCCCACAGGCATAACATACGTTCCCGGCTCAATCAATATAATACAGGGACCCGCCGGGACGGCAGATGATGCATCAGCCAATTCAAAGCTTCTCAAGTGGCATTTCGATCAGGTAGAGCAAACATGGGTCTCGGGCAATCCGATCCGGCTCAGCTACCAGGCGAAAATCAATGATGATGTTCAGACAGGCATACTGAACAATAGGGTGATTGCAGACTATTACACCAAGCTCAGTCCAATCGATAATCCGGAGAGGAGAATGGAGCCGGAGCTGTCCGCTTCCAAGACCATCAACGCCGCCGTCGCTTGCATAGGCGATAAGGTCTGGGAGGATATGAATGGAAACGGCAGGCAAGATTCCGGAGAGCTCGGCATAGCAGGCGTAACTGTCACCCTCTTCAAATCCGATGGCACTCAGGTAGGAACGACCTTCACGACTCTGGCAGACGGAGCATACAGCTTCAGCCATCTGGAACCAGGAGATTATTATTTGCGTCTCTCTCCACCCCCATCATCAAGCTACGTCTTTACTCCCAAAGGAATCAGCGGGGCTGACACGGACAGCAATGCCGAAAACGCTGCCAGTGCAACTTACGGCCAGACCGATACGAGAACCCTGTCGATAGGAGAAACCATATCATGCGATAGCACAGTAGATGCCGGCTTATACATTCCTACTTGCCTTAACGGTTTGGCCTGGGTGGACACCAACGGCAACGGCATCAGGGACTCAGGTGAAAGCGGACTGGAGGGCGTATCCGTCACCCTATACAGAATGGATGACTTCGGGGGAGCTGATGTTCAGAAAGCCGCCAAGTCTACCGATTCAAATGGAGCCTACAGCTTTAGCGACCTTCCGCCGGGAACTTATTATGTAGTATTCGCTAAACCCGCCAACACAAAATACCTGTTCATAATCAAGTCCGCGGGCAGCGAGACCCAAGTCATGAACCCAGAAGGAAAGACGAGCACTATCACTCTGACCTCAGGCCAGGCATGCAACGGAACCCTGAAGGCGGGGCTATATCTGCCCGCATCACTGGGAGACCTCGTCTGGCACGATAAGAATGCAGATGGCATCCAGGATACTGACGATACAGGAATATTCGGAGCGGTCGTCACACTCAACAAGCCTGATGGCAGCACCAGCACAGCTATAACCGACGCTAACGGCAAATACCTATTCACCGGATTGGTTCCGGGAAGTTACTCAGTGGTATTCACAAAGCCCAATGGATACAACAGCTTCAGCCCCAAGGGCATCGGTGATGCTGACAAGAACAGCGATGCAGACACGACTACGGGCCAGACAACATCAATAACCCTGCTATCTGGGCAGGATGATATGACGTGGGATGCAGGAGTTTACAAGTACGCTTCCCTGGGAGACTTCGTCTGGCATGATAGGAATGCAAACGGCTTCCAGGATACTGGCGATACCGGAATATCCGGAGCGACCGTCAAGCTCTACAAGCCTGATGGCAGCACTAGCACAGCTATAACCGGAACTGGCGGCACCTACCAATTCACCGGACTGATTCCAGGAAGCTATTACCTAGTATTCACCAAACCCAATGGATTTGACAGCTTCAGCCCCATGGACCAGCTAAGCAATAATTTGAAGGACAGCGATGCAGACACGACCACAGGCCAGACCGTATCTATCACACTTCAGTCAGGCGATAATGATCTCTCATGGGATGCCGGATTTTACAAGTATGCATCCCTGGGTGACTTCGTCTGGCACGACAAGAATGGCAACGGCGTTCAGGATACTGGTGAAGAAGGCATTGAGGGCGTGACCGTCGCCCTCTACAAGTCTGGCGTGGCCAGCGGCACAATGACAACCGGCACTGGCGGCATCTACAAATTCAGCGGCCTGGTTCCGGGAAGCTACTACGTGATATTCACCAGACCCACGGGATACGATAGCTTCAGCCCCAAGGACAAGGGAAATAATAACTATGATAGCGATGCGGATATTGCCACCGGTCAGACTGCTTCGACCACGCTTCAGTCCGGAGCTAATGATATCACATGGGATGCCGGATTTTACAAGTACACCTGCTTGAACGGCTTAGCCTGGGTTGATACCAACGGCAACGGCAGGAAAGACGGAAGCGAAAGCGGACTGCAAGGCGTCTCAGTCACCCTCTACAGAAAGGATGACTTCGGAGGAGCTGATGTTCTGAAGGCCACTGCAACAACCGATGCAAACGGCGCTTACAGCTTCAGCAACCTTCAGCCGGGAACTTATTACGTGAAATTGGCCAAACCCTCTGGCACGGAATATCTGTTCATAATCAAGTCCGCGGGCAGCGAGACCCAAGTCCTGGACTCGAGTGGCAAGACGAGCACTGTCGTTCTGACGTCTGGCCAGGCATGTGACGGAACCCTGAAGGTGGGGCTGTATCTGCCGGCATCCCTGGGAGACCGCTTCTGGCACGACAGGAATGCAAACGGCATTCAGGATTCTGGCGAGGAAGGCATTGCAGGCGCAAACGTTATCCTCCACAAGCCTGACGGCAGCACCAGCACAGCCACTACTATTGCAGACGGAAAATACCAATTCACCGGCCTGGTTCCGGGCGTCTATTCAGTGAAATTTGAAAAACCCGCAGGATACGACAGCTTCAGCCCCAAGGGCATCGGTGATGCCGACAAGGACAACGATGCAAACGCGACTGGCCAGACAGCGGACATTACCCTGATATCAGGACAGAATGATCTCACCTGGGACGCGGGAGTCTACCAGTACGCTTCCCTGGGTGACTTCGTCTGGCATGATATGAATGCAAACGGAATCCAGGAGACCGGCGAGGCAGGCGTAGCGGGCGTGATCGTCACACTCCACAGGCCGGACGGAAGCACCATCGACACCACCACCGCTACTGACGGCAGCTACAAATTCACCGGACTGGTTCCGGGAAGTTACTTCGTGACATTCAATAAACCCACAGATTACTACAGCTTCAGCCCCAGTGGCCAGGGAAGCGACAATGCCGCCGACAGCGATGCGGATGTTGCCGATGGCAAGACTGCTTCCATCGCACTTCAGTCTGGTGAGAGCAATCTCAAATTGGACGCAGGAATCTACAAACTCGCATCGTTGGGCGATTTCGTCTGGCACGATAAAAATGCAAACGGCGTCCAGGATTCAGGCGAAGAGGGCATAGGGGGCGTGACCGTCAAACTCTACAGGTCCGGCGCGTTAGCCGGCTCAACCATAACCGACGCTAGCGGCTACTACCAATTCACCGGCCTTGTTCCGGGCAGCTACTCTGTGGAATTCGACGAGCCTGCTGAATACAACAGCTTCAGCCCCAGGGGCCAGGGCGCAGACAATGCCGCCGACAGCGATGCTGATGTTGCCGATGGCAAGACTGCCTCGACTACACTTCAGTCCGGAGTCAATGACCTAAAATGGGATGCCGGGCTCTACAAGTTCACCTGCTTAAGCGGTTTAGCCTGGGTGGACACCAACGGCAACGGCATCAAAGATTCTGGCGAAAGCGGGCTGCAAGACGTCTCCGTCACCCTCTACAGAAAAGATGACTTCAGCGCATCTTATGTTCAGAAAGACGTCAAGCTTACAGATTTAAGCGGCGCTTACAGCTTCACCAACCTTCAGCCAGGAACTTATTACGTGAAATTCGACAAGCCCAGCGGCACAGATTACCAGTTCATATACGAATCAACGGGCAGCGATACCAAGGTCACGAATATGAATGGCCAGACTGACCCAGTCACGTTAACATCAGGACAGCCGAGTTGTGACGGCACATTGAAAGCAGGGCTGTATCATCCCGCATCCCTGGGAGACCGCGTCTGGCTGGATAAGAATGCGAACGGAATCCAGGATGCCGGCGAGACAGGCATGGAGGGCGTACCCGTCACCCTCTACAAGTCAGGCGCGTTCGTCGAATCAATCAGCACAGGTTCTGGCGGCTTCTACAAATTCACCGGCCTGGTTCCGGGCGTCTACTCAGTGAAATTCGACAAGCCAGCAGGATACGACAGCTTCAGCCCCAAGGGCATCGGTGATGTTGACAAGGACAGCGATGCAGATGCTGCCACCGGCCAGACGGCAGACATAACCCTGGCATCTGGACAGGAAGATCTCACCTGGGACGCCGGAGTCTACCAGTACGCTTCCCTGGGAGACTTCGTCTGGCACGATAAGAATGCCAACGGCATCCAGGAGGCCGGTGAGACAGGCGTAGCTGGAGTTGCCGTCGCACTCCTAAGGCCGGACGGAAGCACCATTGGCACCACCACCGGTCCTGACGGCAGCTACAAATTCACCGGACTGGTTCCGGGCGTCTACTCAGTGAAATTCGAAAAACCAGCAGGATACGACAGCTTCAGCCCCAAGGGCATCGGTGATGTTGACAAGGACAGCGATGCAGATGCTGCCACCGGCCAGACGGCAGACATAACCCTGGTATCAGGACAGTATGATCCCACATGGGATGTTGGTGTTTACAAATATGCGTCCCTGGGTGATTTCGTCTGGCATGATAAGAATGCTAACGGCATTCAGGACGCCAGCGAAATAGGCATAGAAGGCGTAACCGTAAGACTTTACAAGTCCGGCGCGTTTGCCGGCTCAACCATAACCGACGCTAACGGCGAATACCTGTTCAGCAGCCTGGTTCCGGGAATCTACTCAGTGGGATTCACCAAACCCGCAGAATACAGCAGCTTCAGCCCCGCGGACCAGGGCGGAGATGACGGTAAGAATAGCGATGCGGATACTGCCGACGGTCAGACCGCACCCATCACGCTTCAGTCCGGAGACAGCGATCTCAAATGGGATGCCGGGCTCTGCAAAGATGCCTGCTTGGGCGGCCTGGCCTGGGTGGACTCCAACGGCAACGGCATAAAAGACGGAAACGAAAGCGGGCTGCAAGACGTCTCAGTCACCCTCTACAGAAAGGACGACTTCGGAGGAGCTGATGTTCAGAAAGGTGTCACGTCCACAGAATCAAGCGGCGCTTACAGCTTCAGCGACCTTCAGCCGGGAACATATTATGTGGTATTCGCTAAGCCCACCGGGACAGATTACCTGTTCATATTCGAATCAACGGGCAGCGATACAAAGGTTCAGGATGCAAGCGGCCAGACGAGCACCGTCGCTCTAACCTCTGGCCAGCCATGCGACGACACATTGAAGGCCGGGCTGTATCTGCCCGCATCCCTGGGAGACTTCGTCTGGCATGATGAGAACGCAAACGGAATCCAGGACTCTGGCGAGAAGGGCATAGGGGGCGTCACCGTCAGACTCTACAAGTCTGGAGCGGTCGTCGACACAACCACTACTCATACAGACGGAAAATATCAGTTCAACAACCTGGCCCCAGGCAGCTATTCCGTGGAATTCGATAAACCCACGGGATACGACAGCTTCAGCCCAATGGATCAGGGCGGTGACAATGCTGTCAACAGCGATGCGAATATTGCCGACGGCAAGACTGATTCAACTACACTTCAGTCTGGCAGCGTTGACAACTCCAGGGATGCCGGGCTCTACAGGAACACCTGCTTAAGCGGTTTAGCCTGGGTGGACAGCAACGGCAACGGCATAATGGACGGAAGCGAAAATGGGCTGCAAGACGTCTCCGTCACCCCCTACAGAAAGGATGAGTTCGGCGGAACTGATGTTCTGAAGGCCACTGCAAAAACCGATGCAAACGGCGCTTACAGCTTCAACAGCCTTCAGCCGGGAACCTACTACGTGGTATTCTCTAAACCCACCGGAACAGATTACCTGTTCATATTCGAATCAACGGGCAGCGATACCAAGGTCACGAATTCGAATGGACAGACGGACCCAGTCACTCTAGCCTCTGGACAGCAATGTGACGGCACATTGAAGGCGGGGCTGTATCTGCCGGCATCCCTGGGAGACCGCTTCTGGCACGACAGGAATGCAAACGGCATTCAGGATTCTGGCGAGGAAGGCATTGCAGGCGCAAACGTTATCCTCCACAAGCCTGACGGCAGCACCAGCACAGCCACTACTATTGCAGACGGAAAATACCAATTCACCGGCCTGGTTCCGGGCGTCTATTCAGTGAAATTTGAAAAACCCGCAGGATACGACAGCTTCAGCCCCAAGGGCATCGGTGATGCCGACAAGGACAACGATGCAAACGCGACTGGCCAGACAGCGGACATTACCCTGATATCAGGACAGAATGATCTCACCTGGGACGCGGGAGTCTACCAGTACGCTTCCCTGGGTGACTTCGTCTGGCATGATATGAATGCAAACGGAATCCAGGAGACCGGCGAGGCAGGCGTAGAGGGCGTGATCGTCACACTCCACAGGCCGGACGGAAGCACCATCGACACCACCACCGCTACTGATGGCAGCTACAAATTCACCGGACTGGTTCCGGGAAGCTACTTCGTGACATTCAATAAACCCACAGATTACTACAGCTTCAGCCCCAGTGGCCAGGGAAGCGATAATGCTGCCGACAGCGATGCGGATGTTGCCGATGGCAAGACTGCTTCCATCGCACTTCAGTCTGGTGAGAGCAATCTCAAATTG
>JAQVZT010000066.1 GCA_028708055.1 Methanothrix sp. | reverse complement strand
GCATCCTTTCTCTTAAGGGCAAGCAGAGCGCCTCCCGCAAAGATCCCCAGAAAGACGATCAACGCGAGCATTGACTGATATGGCACGCCCTGGCCCAAGACAGACGCCCGCAGGCAAATGCTGGCATGAGTGAGCGGCAGCATGTAAAGGGCATATTTCAGGGCTTCGGGCACATAATTCAGGGAGAAGAAGGTCCCGCCCAAAAAGGCCATGGGCGTGATGATGATGCTGGTGAACATGATCATATCATCATAGGAGCGGGCCAGGAGAGCAGAGAGCACTCCCAGATAAGAGAATACCAGACAGGTCAGAGCCAGGCTCAGGAACAGCGACGCGCTGATGTGAAGCTGCGGCCTGATGAGCAGAGCCATAATAAGAAATGCAATAGAGCTGACGCCGCCCCGCAAGACTCCGATCAGGGCTTTGCCCAGAATAAGCGACGGCTGGCAGATGGGAGCCATGAGCGACTCATCGAAGCTTCTCCAGTGGATTTGATCCACTACCAGCCTGGTTCCTGAACCATTGAAGCTGCTGTTCATGGCGGTCATGGCGATGATTCCGGGAATAACAAACTCCAGATAGCTCATGCCGTCCATCTTAATGCCTCCACCGAGGCCAAAGCCGAAGGCCGCCATATAAAGAATTGGGCCTACAACTGTCGCTATCAGGTAATGGGACAGGTTTCGCCGCAGAGCAACCAGATCGGCCCAGAGGATGGCATAGGCCCCCTCGGCTTCGACTAACAAATCAGGCATCAATCTGACCACTGGACCCTAATTTCGACCATTCCATCAATCAAGGCTTGCCGCATCCTCAGGAGCGATCTTCCGAATGCCTGTAAATCCCGCAATTATTCCGTCATTACGCCCCAATTATTCCATTCTCAGGGTCCGAGCACCTTCGTCATCCTCTCCTTCCAGGCCTTCACCTCATCGGCATTGATTACATCGATCGCACCGCCCTGGAAATTGCCCTCGACATCTCCCATCCTCTCCTCCATCCAGCCCTCGATCTCAAGATATGTGGACTTCAGAGCATCCAGAACCTCCGGGTCGGCCTTCCACAGGCCCCTCTGCTCGGCCTCCAGAAGCCTTCTGCTCATCTCCTCCATCGCCCAGGGGTTGTTCTCCTCGAAGAACTTGCGGTTCTCCTCATCCATGACGAAGGTCCTGGCGATGTCATCGAAGATCCAGTCGTCTACCTCCTGTGTCGTCGCCTCCCAACCGTAGACCCGGCCAACGCGCTTGGATATATCCCCCGCACCCTTGTAGCCGTGCCGCTTCATGCCTTCGATCCACTTGGGGTTGAGCAGCTTTGTTCGGACGACGCGCCTGACCTCGTCCGCAAGCGTCCGCACCTCCACATGATCCGCATCCCTGGTGTCTCCGTAGTATGACTCAACCTGATGGCCGGAGACCTCACGGGCAGCGGCAGTCATGCCGCCGTGGTTTCCGAAGTAGCAGCAGCATCCGAACAGATCCTTCTCGTCGGTGGCCGTCTTGTTGAATGTGATATCCACGCTCTTCAGCTGCTTGATCAGCTTGTCCTGAGACTCCTCGCCAAAGAATCCCTTGCCATAGGCGTACCCATTCCAGTAGATGAAAATGTCTGAGAGGTCCTTCTCCTTCTTCCAGGCGCTCGCATAGACTGCCAGGTTCACGCCGTTTCCGTAAGTTCCCGGCCGGCTGGCGAAGATTCTGGGCGTGGAACCATTCTCTTGGTCATGCTTTCTCAGGTAGTTCATCTCCGGCGGCTCGTCGAGGGCTGCGACCTCCCTTATTGCACGGTCGATGATCTCTATGCAGTTGTAGAAGCAGTCGCGGATGATTCCCGAAGACTTGATTGTCAGGTCAATCCTGGGCCTTCCCAATTCTTCCAGAGGCACCACCCGATAGCCCCTAAGCTTCGCGCCATTCCAGACCGGCGAGACGCCGATCAGGTGGAAGATCTGAGCCATCTGCTCCCCATCTGCGTACATAACGTCTCCCGCCATCCAGAACATGGCAACGTTCTCGGGCAACCGGCCATGCTCTTTGCGGTACTTGTCAATCAGGCTATCCGCAAGCCTTCGCCCAACCATCCAGGCGGCCTCAGTGGGAACCGCCTCCGGGTCCAGGGAGTAGAAGTTGCGGCCCGTGGGCAGAACCTCGATCTTTCCTTTGGTGACCAGACCGGATGGGCCGGGCTCGATAAAGCCACCAGAAAAGCCATGCAAAAGGCTTTGCATCTCCTTTGATGCCTCTATCCGCTGGCAGAGGTCCTCAATCCTTTCCTGCAGAGACTGAAGAGAGCCTTTTCCCTGCAGTCTCCTGCTCTCCAGAAGCTGCGGCAGCGTCATCGGCCCGCAGCCGCCTTCTGCATCATTTTCGCAATGCTGCATCATGGCAGAGACCAGCTCTTTGCATAGGCTGTCCAGCTCCTGCAAGTCCTCCATCTTCGTCGTGACCTCCTTTCCCAGAAGCTCCGCGGCGGTCTTGCGAAGCTCGGACCTGAGAATTGATCGCACCATCTCCTTTCTTCTCTCCCCCTCTGGAAGGGTCCCGAAGATATGCATTCCGTCCGGAATCTGGGTGTTGTATAGCAGGGAGATCCTGTCGTGAGCCCTCTCCAGGATCTGCTCAAAGCTCGCTCCGGATTCCTTCAGCTTCTCCAGCTTCATCTCCTTGGCGATGTTGCTCTTCTCGATAAGCGAGAGAATGATATGCTCCAGGGCATGGGCTCTGGCGCCGTCTGAGATTTTGGCGCGGTTGTACTCAGCGATCTTCTCCTCCAGCTCCTTGAGCTCTCCATAGAGGTCGGAGTCGGTCATCACGGCCTGCATGTGGTCCACCAGGGCGGCATAGCTCCGCCGCTTGGCAATTGTTCCCTCGGGAGGATTGTCTGAGTTGTAGATGTAGAGGTGAGGCAAATCCCCTATACCAATATCCGGATAACAATCGCAGGATAGGCCAACGGACTTGCCCGGCAGAAACTCCAGGTTGCCGTGGGTGCCCACGTGGACGATCACATCTGCGCCGAAGATCTTCTCGATATACCTGTAGGTGGCGATATACTGGTGGGTTGGCGGAACCTCGGGGTCATGCAGGATCTTGCAGACCTGTCCATCGCAGCGGGTGCCGGCGCAGCCCCGTTTGGGCTGGGCGCAGACCAGAGCATTGCCGTACTGCACGCCTGTGATTACAATCTTTCCCTGGTAGACCATGGCAGCGGGTATTCCGTCCTTCTCCTCTCCAGGCGGCCTTCCCCAGGCCTCGATCACCCGGCTTTGCACATCCTGAGAGAGGCATCCGAACCACTGCTCGTATTCCTCTTTGGACAGATAGGCCAGCGCTCCCCCTTTCTGGACGATCTCCTCGATGGGAGTCCAGCGAAACTCGGAGATGGCTTTTCGGTCCATGATCGTCCCGATAAGCTCTTTGCCGTTGCCGGGAATGCTATCCAGAGAGTAGCCCGCTTCGGCCATTTGGTTCAGGATGCGTGCCACGCTCTCAAGGGAATCGAGATGAGCGCCTCCCCCCACAGACGACTCTGTGGATACGCAGGGATTGTTGTGCAGAATAAAGGCCACACGGCGCTGGGAGACGGGCTTGCTCTTGAGCGCAATCCATCTGGAAACACGCCTGCACACCTTTGAGACCCTCTCCGGTATGGGAACATGCCTCTCGATCAGGGCTCCGTCCGATTCGGACCTATCGGTTACTCCTACGATCAGCGGCTCTATGACTCCCTCAAACTCGGGCATGGCCACAGACCAGCCCACCTCGCTGCTGGAGAGGCCGTGAATATCCTTTTGCCACTCGTCCACGGTCTTGTGATAGACCATAAGCGGGTGAAAGACTGGAACGTCGATTGCCTTGAGGACGCTGGCTGCTTCATCCGGCTTTCTGGGACGGAAGATAGGCTGCAGATTGATTATCGCATCCACTCTGCCCTTGAAGATCCTCTCCGAGACCTCGACGCTCGACCAGGCACCAAGATCCTGGTCGCCCATGCCGAAGCAGAAGACTGGAAGAACCGAGCAATCTCTTTCCAGTTCGGCTATAAAGGCGTCCACCAGGGCGGTATCACCATTGGCCCAGTAGGTTCGGGAGAATATTATGCCAACCGTCGGGCTCTTCAGCTGGCCATACCACAACAGATAATCTTCAAGAGCTGCAAAGGCGGCTTCCGCTCGGGGGTGGTAGAATCCCTGCCACAAGAGTTGCTGGGGTGGATCGTAGATAATATCCTGCCCCATGACCTCCTTGCAGACGTACTTGAGCATATTTTTGTAGTTCTCAGGCCCGCCGAAGAGAACATATTTGTTGACCATTTGGGTTGTATCCAGCGGAACATTTGCCAGAGCCCAATGGGATGGATCCCTTCCAAAGGAGATAATCGGAGTCCTTTGATCTAGAGCAGGAACAATCTCATCCCAGCAGGCTTCATTGGATGGATGGAGGAGAATCAGGTCTGCCTTCTTAAGTGAATCCAGGCATTTTACGAGATCTGCCTCGCTGGATAGCTGACTGGAGGACCATAGCTCCATCTCCAGCCCGATCTCTTTTGCAGCCTGAAGCAAGAGTGGCAGCTCGCTGGACCAGGATATTGAGACGACTTTCATATTATTTCACCTATTAATGGATAATGCTATTATCATTTGATATCGATAATGCGAATTCATATCTCCTATATTAATAGTTATTCAATTGAGATAGCATATAATATATTATGATTTATTGCTTGTATTCTTTTAGTATAATTAGTTTTAAAATTAGTATAATTAATGGCAACAAGAACTACGAACAAGCTGCCAAAAGCGACAAATGGCAGCATAAGAGGGCCGCGCTGATAACGGCAGCCTGCATCCCACATCTGCAAATCCCGAGAAGCAACCAGACGGCATCAATTGCCATTTCATTCATCGCTCTGCAGATCCGGATGGTCGAATGGTTAGATGCAGATAGATAATGTTATATAATAATACAAATCAACGTCTGAAATTAGAACTAATGCTACATGTATTGAAAGGCATCAGCTGAAGACCCATCATGCTCGACTTGATTGTAGAGACCCTGGACGACACCGTATCCACCATGACGACGGTATTCGTGATGCTCTTTATCACCGGCATGATGACTGAGATGGGATTGTTTCATAGGCTATCAGCCATCTCCCGTCCGCTTGTGTCGTTATCGCATCTTCCCGCCGCAGCGGCTTCAACCTTTATGGTGAGCTTCGGATCCACCATCGCCGCCAACACAATGATCGCCCGGCTTAAAGAGGAAGGCCACCTGAGCGATCGCCAGGTATTCTTTTCCGCCATCATGAACGGCGTTCCGGTCTATTTCAGAGAGCTTTTTACCTACCAACTGGCCTTTGTGGTCCCTATCCTGGGAATATGCGTTGGCGGAATTTATGCAGCGGTGTCAATCTCTGCCGGAATTATAAGGCTGATTTTGGTCATGATCCTGGGAAGAGCATACCTTAAGGAGGATGAAAAATCATCACCCCAGATGCCAGAGTCTCCGGAGAGGAGAAATTTGCGGGATGCGGCTCTGAGGTCTCTCTTGGGACAGAAACAGATCTTCTTCAGGATGACAGTCCTCTATTTCATAATGACTCTCCTGGTCCTTTATCTGAACAATGAGGGCTTCTTTCAATCACTGGATGTGCTGCCTATTGCGCATCTCTTTGGTGTTCCGCCCGCGACTGTGATACCCATAACCATCTACGTTGCCAGCCCCAAAGCAGGCATGATCCTTCTTGGACCGATGATCCAGAACGGCAACATATCGGAGATACAGGCTCTGATTGTCTTGATGCTGGGAAGCATGTTCATGCTGCCCGTTTACGCAATAAAATCAATGATGCCCAACTATACATCGGTCTTCGGCATGAGAATGGGACTCTCGCTGGTAGTGGTATCGACGGGAATCAACATTATGGTCAGGCTATTGGTGCTCGTGCTGCTGCTGATGGCAACCGGATAGACGGCTTTTGCTTTCGATCTTGGAGCCGGGATCTTCTTCATCCTCTTCTTCGCGATTTTTTAGCCAGGTGGCAATCACCTGCCCGAGAGTCTGCTTTCTGACCGGCTTGGAGATAAAATCGTTCATCCCGGCGCGCAGGCACATCTCCCTGTCCCCTGACATGGCAGAAGCGGTCATGGCAATGATGGGAATGTTCGGGTCGAGAACCTTTGATTCCTCCTTGCGAATGAGGCGAGTGGCCTCAAAGCCGTCCATCTCCGGCATCCGGCAGTCCATGAGCACCAGATCATAGGGTATCATGCGAAGTGCATTGATGGTCTCCTGGCCGTTGGCAACTATGTCTGCCTGATACCCCAGTTTGTTGATCATCGCCTGGGCCACCATCTGGTTTACGGGATTATCCTCAGCCACAAGGATGCGGGCAATTCGGCCCAGATCGTTATCGTTACCGCAGTTCTCTTTCTGAGAATTCTCGCCATAAGGCTTTTCGGTCTCTTCGACAAAGCGGGCAGTGAACCAGAAGGTTGATCCCAATCCCTCGATGCTTTCCACTCCCATCCTGCCCCCCATCAATATGGCAAGCTGCTTTGAGATGGCAAGGCCAAGTCCAGTTCCCCCGAACTTGCGAGTTGTGGAGCTGTCCACCTGAGAAAACGGCGAAAAAAGAATATGAAGCCGGTCCTGAGGAATTCCGATGCCGGTGTCGCTCACTGAAAACCGCAGAATGACTTTTCCGCCATTACGATCGGCCTGCTCGGAGCAGGCATCCTGATGCTCCAGGGATACGCGGATCACTATCTTTCCTTCAGAGGTGAACTTAACAGCATTTGACAACAGGTTGACCAGGATCTGGCGCAGCTTTCCCTGATCTCCGGAAAGGCTATGGGGGACGTCCGGGTCCATGCAGGAGGATAGGATCAGCCCCTTCTCCGAAGCGGCGGATGCCAGCAGGTCTTTAGCCTCTTCGATAGTTGAATGAATATTGAAATTGAGGATCTCCAGATCCATCTTTCGGGCCTCGATCTTCGAGAACTCCAGGATTTCATTTATGAGCGAGAGCAATGCTTCGCCGCTGAGGCGGACGATTCGGGCATATTCGCGCTGCTCGGCGTCAAGCCCCGTATCTGAAAGAAGTCCAACCATGCCGATTATGCCGTTTAGAGGAGTTCTGATCTCATGGCTGATGTTCGCCAGAAAATCGGACTTGGCCCGCGCTGCTTCTTCTGCCGCTTCCTTGGCAAGAATCAAAGCTCCTTCTGCCCTCTTCAGATCTGTGATGTCGTCAAAGAGCATGCAGAACCGCTCCGGAGTCTCCCAGGGCGGTAGACATGGCAGTGGCAGTGCTTTGCCGTATGTTTTAGATAGATGTCAAATGAGACTGGCTGGCCGGTCATAGCGGCGCGCTCATATTTTTCGATCCACGAAGAATCCGTATCTGGCCAGACATCATGCACCGTTTTGCCCAGCACATCCTCTGATCTCACGCCGGCTAATGTCTCGTAGGCATCATTAACATACTCGAAACGGTAGCTCGAAAACTTGCCGTTTTCATCGAACACCGATTGGCAGACGACGAAGGCATTCATCATGCTACGAAGCATCCAGGCCAGCTCCTCCGATCTTGCCCAAATCAGCTCGCGCTCTCGTTTGCGTCCGGTGATATCGGACTGGGTGCAGATGAAGCGAAGCGGTCTGCCGTCACCCGCTCGATGAACGACTTTTCCCCTGTCAAGAACCCATTTGTAGCTGCCGTCCTTGCGGAGGATGCGGTGCTGGTGATGGTAGATGGGCGTCCTGCCCAAAAAATGCATCCTGAGTCTATGATAGCAGGGGTCGAGGTCATCAGGATGGATGCGAAAGCACCATTCCTCAGTCGTTCCTTTGATCTCATCCGGCTCATATCCCAGCATCGTGGCCCACATAGGCGAGTAGAAGACCTCACCGGCCTCGATGTTCCAGTCCCATATGCCGATACCGGTTTCTTCAAGGGCAAGCTGCCAGCGAGCCTCGTCTGACAGCGCGTATTCCGGCGCGTCTCTCCTCCCATTCGCCTTAGAATTGCTATGGTCTGCAATCCCAAGGATTTCCATCAGGCTATCTCGATGGTTTGCAGCCGGATTCCCTTCTGCAGGGATTATTATATGATCGACATTCTTCATATTACTAAACATTGAATGACATACCTTTAGAGATTTACTAAGTAATAAGTATTTTTATTATGTTAATACGAGATGTCTTATGTTATGATCAACTGACATGCTAATTGGGCTTGCGACTTGGGTTTTGCCGATGAATATGTTGGACAGATTAACGGAACTGCTGCGGCATTATTGTAGCAGGTGACTGGCGTGATGCGCAGTAGCATGCCATTGGTGCGGCTCAGGCCGGCAGTTTTAATTAGTACCTTAATAATTAACTACCTGACGGAAATGTCAAAACCAGACGACCATTCGCCCGATTTCCGGGATCTCTACGGCAGCTGGATGCGGATCAGAAACAAGATGAACCTCATAGAGAATATCCCCCAGGAGTTTGGCACGCAAAAATCTCTCTTCCTTTCCGAGATCCACACCATCCAGGCCATTGGCAGGACCGAAGGGAACAATATTCGTACCATTGCGGCCATCCTCGGCGTGACACCGTCTGCAGCATCGCAGACAGTCACCAGGCTAACCAAGAAGGGATTTGTGCAAAAGGTTCGGGGAATAAAGAACGAAAAAGAGGTCTCACTGGTCCTGACGCCCCTGGGAAGGACCGCCTACGATTACCACGAGTGGGTTCACGAGAAAATGTATGAAAGGATTGCCGGGCGGATCGGCGAATTGGCTGAGGATGAACTGGCTTTGCTGGCTCGGGTCTTTTCCGCTTTTGAGGCGGTCTACAATGAGCGCATTTTAGAACTTGCCGCAAACAAGGCCGCACAGTCTCCGGAATTCAGGAGCCGTCCGCATGAGTGAAGGAGCATCCCTGCCGCACGACCATGCGGCACAACCGCCATCACGAGGGCGGGAGATCGCCCAGCTGACGCTGGCCCACCTGATCAACGACATCTATGCGCCGGTGCTGATGGCTCTCCAGCCGCTTCTCATCACCACCCTCGGCTACAGCTACAGCCAGGCAGCGCTCCTCCCGGTGGTTCACAGCCTTATCTCCTCGCTCCTCCAGCCGGTCATCGGCAGCCTTGCCGACAGGCGGGGATTTCGGGTCAGCGTGGCAGTCTCCGTGCTCCTCTCCGGCTGCGGGATTGCATTTCTGGGACTGCTGTCAAACCACTACGCAATCATGCTCTGCAGCGTTGCCATCGCTGCCGTGGGCGTTGCGACCTTTCATCCGGGAGCACTCTGCAAGGTGGCGGCGATTGCGGTATCGAGCAACCGGGGCCGGCTCACCTCATTCTTTATCGTGGGCGGCAACCTCGGCCAGGCCCTCGGGCCGATTCTGGGCGGCATTGTGATCACGAGCGGAGGACTTCCCGCCGTAACATGGCTTCTGATACCCGCTGTGCTCGGCGCGCTTATCCTCACCCTCCGCCCGATTCCCGAGGCCTGTCCGGCAGCAGCGCATCAGGCAGAGGCCGGTGGCGAAGAGAACTGGAAGCCTGTGATCCTCCTGTTTGCCGGATCAACTCTCCGCTCCTGGGTCACATTTGGGGCGATGACCTTCCTTCCCACCTACCTCGTCCTGAGCGGATATCCGCTGATCGAGGCAACCTTCTTTATCAGCGCCATGCTCCTGGCCGGAGTCTGTGGGCAGCTCACCGGAGGCTACCTCTCAGACCGGTTTGGCAGAAAACCGGTTGCAGTCGCGACTACCATCTGCTCAATCCCGGCCTTCGCCGCAATCCTCCTGACGCAAGGGGCCCTTCAGATTGCTTCGATGCTCTGCTTTGGATTCTTCCTCTGGGCCTCGTTCTCAGTGACGATTGCCATGGCCCACGAGCTCATGCCGAGCAGGATCGGCCTGATCTCCGGCCTGTTCATGGGAATCGCAATGGGTGCCGGCGGCCTGGGCGTCTCGGTCTCCAGCGCGATCGCCGACCATTTCGGGCTCACAGCGACCCTCTCCGTCTTCCCGGCACTGATCCTTGCCGCCGCGCTGCTCTTTGCAGTCGTCGGATACCAGCGGCGGTGCTAGAAAACAGAACACTCTTTTTTAAATCAAGTCTCAATCGAGAATAATTGGTAGAAGGATGAGAGCCTCTGTCGGTATTGACGCATCAATCACATCACCGGCAAGCTCGCGATAGACCTCCTCAGCCTGGCCGCTGGCAAAGATGCAGAGCATTTATGACTTCCTTCAGCTCGTGAGCAATTCCGGCCTTTATCAGCGGCATAAAAGCGGCACTATCGCCTGGGGTTCTTGCTGCGGTAGCGAAACCAGATCACATATCCTTTCAAATATGCACCATTCTGTGAAAAAAAGCAATTCCGAGTAGAGGGTATTTAGCCTATGGCCTTTGGCCATTCCATTCCCCGCCCCCTATACCAGCTTCGTCAGAAGTCCAGGTACCTTCAAATGAGCTGCAATCTTCACTCATGCGAAACTCGAAACCACCTGTGTGCTCACCACCCGATTGAATCCAGGTGCCGCTCAACACATTGCCATTAACTGTCGCATCAACAATTTGTCCTTCATCATGCTCGTAAGTTCCTTCAAAGGTATTCGGCGAAACCTCATTAAGATACATATTCACATTGCTTGGAGCACTTTGGCCGGTCCATCCGGTAATCCAGGTGCCACTCCAGTCGCAGCCTTGGGCCAAAACTGCAGGGCTACATGCGATCATGGAGATGGCTAGAAGCAAAGCCATCTGTCTCATAAGCCATTATTTGCTCTTTAAAGATAAATAAGCTTGTGATCTTGGGCATGTGAGAGGAAACCTGGACCATTAGAGAACGCACACGAAGACTGTTTTCATGCCTGCTACCATGGTCTATAAAAGAAACCAAAAAGCCTATCCCTGCTCCTTGGTTCGGCTGGCAAACTCCTGCTGCACATCGCATCCCAGCTTGCCGATGGCATCGGAGCGGCATTGCCGGCAATGCTTCATCTGCTTGATGATCTTGCCCAGCTCCTCCTGGATCTTTCTCTTCTCCTCTGGAGATGGGGGCTTGATATGGGCGAACTTGTACTGGGGAATGAGCGGCATTACATTGTGAATATAGACGCCCATCGCCTTGATCTTGCGGGCGATATCGAAGACGTGCTT
>JAQVZT010000442.1 GCA_028708055.1 Methanothrix sp. | reverse complement strand
ATCTGGCCCGGCTATCAGGCCTGTGGCCGTGCGCTGCGTTTACGAGCTGGCCAGCCACCTGGAGATTCCGGTAATCGGCGTTGGCGGGATCTCTACATGGGAGGACGCGGTGGAGATGATCATGGCCGGGGCCTCAGCGGTGCAGGTGGGAACGGCTCTCGAAAGGGGCTATGGAGTCTTTGAGGAGATCACAACCGGGCTGTCCCACTATTTGGAAAGAAAGTCAATGACACTGGAAGAGCTATGCGGTTTAGCCGGGAGGAGAGGCTCATGAAGCCCATGAACTGCGTTATAGAAGAGGTACGCTCTGAGGCGCCTCTCATCAGGACCCTTCGGCTGAAAAAGAAGCTTGATCCAGCACCAGGCCAGTATGTGATGGTTTGGATCAGGGGAGTGGACGAGATTCCTATGAGCTTTTCCGGGCCGGATACCATAACCGTGCAATCTGTAGGCGAGGCTACTGCCGCTCTATTCAAGCTGGGCGCAGGAAGCACCATAGGCCTGCGCGGCCCTCTTGGAAACGGCTTTGTCCTGCGAGGCAAGAGGATTCTGCTCATTGGCGGAGGAGTGGGCGCGGCTCCTCTGGCTTTCCTGGGCAAGAGGGCAAAAGAAGCAGGCTTTGAGGTGGCAAGCCTGCTAGGATATCGATCCGAGGCGGACCTGATCTTCCAGGATCGATTTGAGGCTCTTGGGGAGACTATCATCACCACGGACGACGGCTCTCTGGGAATACATGGCCGGGCTGCTGCCGGGCTGAAGGAGCTGAACCTTTATGATTTCGACCAGATCTATCTTTGCGGCCCGGAGATGATGATGTGGGACATAATCTCCCGGACGCGCGAGCATGCCGAAAAGACCCAGGCCTGCATAAACCGCTACTTTAAGTGCGCAGCAGGCGTCTGCGGCTCCTGCTGCCTGGACCCGGATGGCATCAGGGTCTGTGTAGAAGGGCCGGTGATCATGGCTGATCGGCTGCTGGATAGTGAGTTCGGGCGATATCGGCGCGGCCCGACCGGAGGCAAAGGCACCTGCCGGGGATGAATTGACAAATTGAATGGAAATTCAATCAGATTAAGAGTTGGAAAGTAAATTTGAATAGGGATTAATGTGAATTTGGGCGAATTAGAAGATGCATCTGATGATTAATTTGATGATGAATTAGAGCAAACTAGCAGATGAAGTAAATTGTATTAGATGATGAATCCGGGAAGAATAAATAGGCATTCATCGAGAGGGAAGAAAAAGGAGAGAAGGGAATGATAGTTCGTTTTCTGAAGGACGGAATAGCGCGAGGGGGATCATATAGCAAGGAGAACGGCATAATCTCCGGAGGAGAGATCTTAGAATTGGAGGGGCTATTTCTTCTGCCCCCCTGCCAACCGAGCAAGATCGTCTGCGTGGGCCTGAATTACACTAAGCATGCCGAAGAGCTGAAAATGAAACTTCCTGATGAGCCCATTTTATTCCTGAAGCCGCCCTCATCTATCCTTCACCCTGAAGGGCATATTATCTATCCCCCATCCAGCTCGCAGGTGGACTACGAGGGAGAGCTGGCTGTGGTCATTGGAAAGCGCTGCAAGAATGTCAAAGCTGCCGAGGCTGAGCAGTACATCATGGGCTACACCTGTTTTAACGATGTGACAGCCCGCGACTTGCAGCGCAAGGACGGCCAGTGGACGCGCGCCAAGAGCTTTGATACCTTTGCCCCCTTCGGCCCCTGGATAGGAAAGATCGATCCCTCAAATGCAGATATCCAGACCAGGGTCAACGGGAAAATTGTGCAGAAATCCAATACATCAGACCTGATCTTCGATGTGCCGAGGCTGGTTGAATTCATTAGCGGCGTCATGACCCTTGAGCCTGGAGATGTGATCGCCACGGGAACGCCTCCCGGAGTGGGTCAGCTGAGGAGAGGAGACGCAGTTGAGGTGGAGATTGGAGGCATTGGCACTTTGAGAAACTTCGTGTTGTAGGCAGAGAGAGGTATTGAGAAAGCAAATCAGCAAAGCCGAAAACAGATGCAGAGAGATCGATGGTAATCACTCGGATTGCTTAATTAAATTTTGGATTTATCTTCTATCTGCTTTTTGAGCCTCTCCAGTGAACCTTTGGTGTTCTGTCGGTTATCGCAGGGAGAGAAATCTTTGGGACTGCATCCCGCCAGAATATCCATAACTCTGTCAGCGACGCTGGAGACGTCCATCTCCTCCAGCTTTTCGAGAAGCAAGGAGACCTGCGAATTGAATTCCCGGCATTTTCCAGGATTCGAGGCTGCACTTTCATGCAGATCATAGAGCCTGTCCAGCTCCTTTTGAATCTTCAGCCAATCTTCTCTGTTCATTCCTGGCGAATGCATTCCCTTCTGGATTAATAAAGCGATGCATCGAAGGTCGGTGGTGAAGGGAGCGTGCCAATTTTTTCTGTAAATTTCGCAGTTGTTTCAAATCATATATCCAGCTCTGCGCTGGCCGTATTCGCAGCTTCACAGGTGCTATCCTGTGAGCTCTTTTGATACTTATTGCATGCAGTGGACTGTCTCCCAGGGCCTCGATCATCGCCCGGAGCTGCTCCTCCTTGTTTCCGGCGACCTGTATTCCCAGGCATTTCTCCTCTCAGAACTGCTCCAGGATGGCCTTGCAGTCCATCGCTGGATAAATCATACCAGGTTCAAACCATCATGTTACTTTTTTTACGGGCG
>JAQVZT010000441.1 GCA_028708055.1 Methanothrix sp. | reverse complement strand
TAATCCAAAAGAGAAATACAGAAGGTTCCAATGAACTTGATTAAGCTTGATATTACGAATTTCAAAAAATATCGTAGTGTTAATATAGAATTTCAAGAGGGGCTTACAGGCATAGTGGGCAGTAATGGTTCTGGGAAAAGCACTATAGTAGAGGCCATTGCGTGGGCGTTATATGGTAATATTATATATAAAAATAAAAACATAGATAAAAAATTTTTAAAAAATAGCAAAGCAAGCGATTCGGAGAGAGTCGAAGTCAGACTCATCTTAGAGATGGAGAATCATGAACTGAGCATATTTCGGGCAATGAAGTCGTTTAATCTGATGCCTGAAGCCTGTCTGTCAATTGATAATGAGGAAGTTGCTAATTCCACTAAAGGAGTGGACGAGCGCCTTAAGCATATGCTCCGCACTAATTATCAAGATTTTATGAAAACCTTTTATGCAAGGCAAAAAGAATTGGATAATTTGGTTAAGGAAGCAGGTATTAATGGTAAGAGAGAATATTTTCTAAAACTTTTAGGATTAGAAGATGTTAAGGATATGTTCCTAGATCATATTAAATCAGATAAAAATGATCAAGAAGGCGACATTAAAATGTTGGACGGAGCCCTCAATGATATCGGTGATGTAGATACTAGGATGAAGGCAACGTACAAGGATATCTCTGTGGCTTTATCAGATCTGGAAGAGGCAACAGGAAATGCGGCCATACTAGCAAAAATCGTGGATAAATGCAAAAAAGACCTCGAATTTCATGCGGAAAAAAGGCGATCCTATGAGCTCTTGGCTGAGAGGTCCTCAAGACTTGTGTCATCGATATCCGAGAAGAATGCTGCCAGTAAAGAGGATGAGGTCCGGCTGGCGGAAATTCAGGGATTGAAGAATCTCCTAGCAGATCTTGGGCCGAAGTTGGGTCGACTGGAGATTACAAAATCTAGACTGAGTCTATTGGAGCCGCTGCAAAAGAAGCACGAAGAGCTTTACCGGAATATGACAGGCTTCAGTGCAGAACTGGAAGGCACTAAAAGGCTGCTCAAAGAAAGAGAAGACAGGCGGTTGGAACTGCAAAAAGAGAGTGTGGTTCTTGAAGAGATTCGCCCCAGGGAGCTGGAATTCCACCTGCTTCAGGAAAGGTTGGAGAAGCTCGAACTGCTAAAGGACAGGCATTCAGAGCATCAAATCCGCTTGAAGGAGGAAAGAACTAGGCTTTATTCTGCTGAAACTGCGATTGCCAGGACAGAAGCGGACATAAATGTGCTTTTAAAAGCCAAATCAAGAAAGGATGAGATTGAGCCACTTAAAATTAAATTCTCCTGGCTCAAGGATGAGCTTGCTTTGGCTTCAAGCCAGAAAGAGAAGAAGAAAGTCCTAGATGACCTGGTCGAGAGAAAGGTCAACCTCGAAGCCCGCAAGAATCGGCTTTTGGAATCTGCTTCAATCTCCCATCTGGAAATTTCAGCCATAGGAGACCTTGTGGCAAAGCAATCCGAGTTGATGAAGCTGGAAATCAATCTGGATCGCTTGGGAACAGACCTGAACAATGGCATGTCTGAGCTTAGAAGCGAATGCAGCGTCTATCAGTCCAGGAAGAATGAGGCCTCGCGCAACCTTGCCCGCGTGAGGAGCTTGGGAGCTGATGGAAGTTGCCCAACCTGCGAGAGACCGCTTGGCGAACAGCGTGACATGCTCCTTGCAAAATACGAACTTGCCGTAAAAGAGGCCGAGACAGGCATATCAGGTCTGAAGGCCAAAATACAGTACCAACAGGATAAAATTGACGGTGTATCCAGCACGAGAAGCAACCTCAAGAAAGCTTTTGATGAATTAAATGCCAAAAAGACCAAATTATCAGGCCTGGAAGCAAGTTTACGGGGCACAGAAGTCCAAGCTAAAGAAGTTACTGCAGAGCTAAATGAGATCGTAAGGAGAATAGAGGATCTTGGGGAGGTTCAATTCGATCTCGATCAATTCGAGGATATTTCGGCTGGAATCGAGGAGCTCCTGCCCATAATCGATGAGTACGTTAGTTTGGCGATAAAGCTGGAAGAGCTTCCAAAAAAGAAACTAGAGATAGAGGAGCTGGAAAAGGAGAGACAGAGGCTAGCACTGAGTTCAGATGATCTAAGCACGGCGATTAAAGCTCTCAATTATGATGATGCAGAGCATATCTCTGCCAGGAAGAGGTCTGCTGAGCTCAAGCCTGCGCATGATAGGTTTACTTCAATATCTCAGAGGATAGACGAAATCCCTGCACTCTGTGAAAAGAATGCCGCCTTAAAAAAGGAATTGGAAAAGCTGCAAGTAACCCTCGAATATCTAAACAAAGCCATCGAGGATCTGGGCTTCAATCGATCAGAATATGATGAGCTTCTCAATGAGCGCAGAAGTCTCTCAAAGGTGGAAGATGAAGCCAATAAAATCAGGCTGCGCCTGGCCGCAGAGCCGGAGATCAGAAGAAGAATGGAAGAGATTGCAAGAGCCCTCACTGATCTGGAAAAAGAGTTACAAAAGACGAAGGAGCAGATCGCTGCTCTAGGATATAACCAAGATATTCACAGGGAGGCGATTGATGCCCTTTCCAAGGCAGAAGAAGGCCATGAAGTAGCTCGGAAAGAGGCCTCTGAAAAGGAGATAAGCCTAGGTGTCTTAAACGGAGAGATGCAAAGGCTTGAGGGGGATGCAACGAGAAAAAAAGAA
>JAQVZT010000440.1 GCA_028708055.1 Methanothrix sp. | reverse complement strand
CATGCAGCTTTTGCAGTCTCATTTTTCCTGGAGCCATTCTTTTCTTTCGATTCCAGCTTCTTTTAGAACCTGCGCCAGAAGCCTCACTCCAACATCTTTTCCTTGATGCGTATTGGGGATTGTAACTCGAATGGCTCCTTTAACCATATAATCGTGACCGGAACCGGCGCAGGGTCCGCAAAATCCGAGGTTGCCCAATCTCCGAATTAGCTCACGTCGAGAGACGGGCACGAGCTTATTCGACAACCGGCACCGGCTCCAATGAAACGTTTATGCCATAGCCGTCGATCATCGGGATTGTATGTCCCAGGCGCAGACCCAATGCCACCCAGCCTTCAATGGCACCTATGAGGTCATCCCGGCATTCTTCGATTGTATCTCCAACGGCAATGACGCCCCGGAGACCTTCTACGGTAGCCATGTATGTGTCGTCTTCCAGGACTTCGTATTTGGCATGCCTCAAGGCAGCTTGAATGTATTCTGCAAACATAGCATTTGGTAATGTGCACTGAAAGGATTTAACTCTTATTTCGGACTGCGACAAGTCGCTGGCAAATGCATTAGCTGGCGGCACCTACGGGCGGGCTCGCTCGCGCGCGCGGGTGAGCGGGGCCGGGCGGCTCCGGGCTGGCGGCAGCAGGCATGCGGGCGGGAGCTGATCGTCGTGATGCAGGATCGCCGGAATTCAGGGCAAGAGAGACATTATCTGCCAGCCGCCATCACAATTATCAATAAAGGCTTCTGTCGGGAGCAAGCGTCAGGTTAAAGATGCTTAGACATTTATTACTGCGGGAGGGATAATAAAATGTCGCAAGAGACGCAATCGGAAGCATGCATGGCGAAAGTAAAGGAGATTTTAACTTCTGATGAATCTGTGATCTTTTCCGTAGCTCAGACGTCTATCGCAGGCCTTAAGCCGGACACTGTTGTATTGACAAATAAGCGTTTCATTCTTTATCATCCAGGGCTTTTAGGCTGCAAGTTCGATGAATTTCTTTGGCGTGACCTTATAAATGTGAAATTGAACGAAGGCATTATGGGCGCTAAACTGACCTTTGAGGCAAAAAATAATAAGATATCTGTCGATAAGCTTCCAAAAACCGAGGCACGCAAGGCTTACTCAATAGCGCAAGAAAAGGAGCAAGAAGCAAATGAAACTAGACGACAACGGCAGATGCAAGAGGATTCGGCAAAAGCCGGGCATATTGTTGTCGGAAACGTTGGCGCAGGAACACATCCCGCGGCAATGGCAGACGATCCGATGGCTAAGCTTACCAAGCTAAAAAATATGTTTGATGCAGGGCTTATCACCCAAGATGAGTACGATAAGAAAAAGGCAGATATATTAGCAGCAATGTAACCAATTTTATATATTTTTATTATTGGTGTCTGATGTGGATACTTTCTTTCAGCCGCACAGAAATTTTCGTACAAAGTCGGCATTACCTCAGGCAGCTTCCACTCCAGTTATGCCGCTACTTTCAGGAAGTAGTGAAAGCTTATGCACTCTTTGCTCTGCGATCTGTGACTCAAGCAAAGAATATATTACAGCGTTTGACAATATGGATCTCTTTATGAACTGGCAAAACCAAATATCCATCGATCCGGAAATCCTGATGAGAAAACCCGTGATCAAAGGCACACGCCTGGCAGTTGTGTTCATCATCGATCTTCTGGCCAATGGGTGGTCTGAGGCAGATATCATTAAAAACTATCCAAAATTGACTCATGATGACATTCAGGCCTGCATTTGTTATGCCAGCTCCCTGATAAAATCCGAACGCATCGAACCCGATCGAATTTCTTTGCGGCAGCTCTAGTCTCCCTCCACCCGCTTCTTCCTCTCCGCCGCCTCCTTTGCCGCCTTCTCCCTGCCAAGCACCCGCGCTACAGCCTCGATCGCCTCCAGGTAGCGCACCATCTGGTCCAGCCAGTTGATGAGGTCTCCCTGGTAAGCGTACATGCCGTACCTGTCGCTGAAGTGGCCGATGATCTCCTCCGGGCTTTTGCCCTCCGCCCGCAGATCCAGGATCTTCAGAGATATGCTCTTTTGCAGGCAGCCGCAGTACGGGGCCTCTTTGCAGGTGCAGCGCAAAAAGTCCCTGGCGAAGTCCAGGCAGTACCTCTGCAGCTTGCCGTCCAGCTCCCGCAGGTCGGCGCTGCTGAGCAGATCGAGAAACGAGCCGTGCAGCGCCCTCTGGGAGATCTGCATGTGCAGCTTCGTGCTGATGCGCTCGGCATACTTCAGGTACAGCGCCTCAAAGCTCTCCAGCTTCACCGCCACCTCCGCCGGGCTCTCCCCTTTGCCGAGAGATCGCACGATGCTCTCCACCTGCTCAGGAGCGAGGAAATGGGCCGCCGCCGCTTCGCCAAGCCGCGTGGGAGCAATCCCTTTTAACAAGCCCGCTTTCTCCAGAGCGGCGATGGTGCTGTTCAGGTCGTCCAGGCCCAGGGTGAGTGCATGCAGCTTCTCCAGCTCCGCCCTGCTGTGCGCCGCTACGGCATTGGCCAGCACCTCCTCCTGCTGCTGCGCTTCTGAGAACTCCGGTGCCACGTCCTCCATCTGGCCGTTGAGCAGGGCCAGAGCCATTTCGTCTTCCGACTCGCCCCGGCCAGAGGAAAACCTCCTCCCAGGCTCGGCCAGAATGTAGACCAGGCCTTTATCATGATAGCCCGGTCTGCCGGCGCGGCCCAGCATCTGGTTGAACTCA
>JAQVZT010000439.1 GCA_028708055.1 Methanothrix sp. | reverse complement strand
GCAAAGAGTCCTTCTGGCCGTCCTGGGAACTCTCGCTCTTCTGGCTGGCTCGGGGCTGATCATGGGTCCCATTCTGGCTTTGGCAGCAAGCTTGCTGCCTTCCCGGAGCGGAAGCATCTTTCGCAGGTTCCCTGCCGGAGCGCAAGAGAAGAACCAAGAGAAATGAATACGAAACAGCATTGCCAGGAAATTGAGTGTCAGGAATGCTTTCGCGTGTCATGTTTTGCCTCATGACGGTTTTCTGCAGGCAGATTATCGAGGGAAAAATTGGCTCAAGTGGCTTATTGATTCATAGATATGTGGTTGAATGCTACTAATTGCGTAAATAGCTATTTTATTATTTGAAAATTTATCCAAAATAGCGATGAGTGATAACATTGACGAGCTTACGAAGACGATTAGAGATTTTGCGTCCATTGGCCTAATTCCGCATTGGAGTATTCGATCTCTCTCCTTACTGATTATGTCCAATGTATTCGATATTGACTTCATCTGGTCTTCATGCTCTTTCTCTTCTTTCTTAGATAATAAATTTAAAAGTCGGACTCTCTTATCTTCTATCATCTCATTTATATAATCTATATCGTTTTCAATTTTGGACATCAAAAGACGGCGAAGCATATACCATCCATTTAAGAAAAATATTACACCAATTACCCAAAATGCGATCAAAGATAAACTTTCATAAAGAAGCAGTCCTCTATATGTAAAATATGTCATGATATATAATATTATTACAATAAAATAACAGACACAAAACCATATAACCAATTCTCTAATTTGCTTTAGACCGCCGGTCTTATCTGCATCCAATAGTTCTATCTTTAGAAGTTTACTGTATTGTCTGTCGCTAATTCTCCTGAGTATCCAGGATATATTAAAAATCATCCATAAAATAACTGCTAATAGATAAAGTGTTAAATATGATATAAATTTATTATATATATCTAATAATAGTGTCCAAACGTTAGGGTTTTCGAGATAGAAAGATGGTTTAAAGATAATATCGATTGCTAGGAAAGGCATAAAGACCAGCAAAACAAGAACATAGAATTTTTTAGATCTAGTAAAATTCTCTTCCAATTGATTCAGAGGAGTCTTGAGGGGGCTTTCTCTTTCAGGCTGAATTTTTAGATTTCCGAAACTTTCTCTGATCTTATCCAAGAAATATTGAATTGCGAAAAACAGCAATGCAATCAGTGCACAATTTATTAGTATTGTATATTTGTTGGATCCTGCAAAAGTTTCTCTTACCATTATACTAAAAATTGCATAAAAAATATATGCAAGAACACCGATAAGGATTGAACTTGCTGGATATGGCATTGGAAGCTTCTTGAAGCCCTTATCAATCCAATTCCAATATTTTTTTTCTTGAATGTATTATCATCTCCTCAGGCTAATTAATGAATATGCCAATAGGAGCCCTACCAAACCGGAACAGTATCCGAAACACGGAACTGTTGCTGCACGATCTTGATAGCCGGGAGGCTCCGCAGTTTTATTTTCTGCATTGGCAGTTGCATTTGATAATGCAACACCTTCTGCGACGTGCTCATCAGGGGCATTCATACTCACTGCAGAATTAGATAATAATGCAAATCCAATTGCAAGGATAATAAATATCGGTTCGAATCGCGAATGCGTGATAAATCCCTCCAGGTTTGATCTTGCATTCCACACTTGGTATATGATTCTTTTGATTGTAAAAAGTCCATTAAAGTTACTTTTTGCTTCCAAAACTAAGAAAGTCATCGAGCGACGTATTCTTCCTATTTTGCACCAGCCGCAGTCCCGCAGCCTCCTGATCTCTTCTGGGCATGTGCCTCTTAAATGCCGCCGGATTCTTTCTCTCTGGACAGTACTGGCTGTCGTAGTAGATCTGCCAGAGGCTCTCCACGTTGGACAGATCCTTACAGGATTCATCCTCGTTTGATCCATCCTGGCTGCAATGCAGGGCGCCCTTCAGCTTCTCCAGGGTTATTGCCATCCCGCCGCCATGATCCCGCCAGATCTTGCCCTCCCGGCATAGTGCAACCCAGCTCTCCCTGCCGTTTCCTAATACTATTATCGTTCCGGCGTTTCTGCGGGAAAAATGATCGCAGATGTGCTCTCCTATTCTGTGTCTGGGCTTGAAAAAGCCGTAAAGAACCGATGTGCCAAGAGAGGAAAGCCTCACAAATGCCTTCATCCTGTGCGCTTCGCCCATTACGGCGTAGACCATCTTCTTTATGCGGACGACTTCATGATCCTGGTAGACCTCCACCTCTTCCGCCCGAAGGTTCTTCGCCCGTTCAAGAAGCCTCTCATTGCACTCTTCGTGCATGGAGAGATAGTAGCAGAAGTTGTCCGGAATCATCAAGCCTGCCACATCTCCAGAGTGGTGTCTCTCCAGCCGTTGATCTTCAGAAATGGAGCAGCTCTCTTAATTCGTATTCCCATGGCCGCTAGCTCAGCTTTGCCAACGATCGGCTGTCTTTTGCGAAGGGCAACGATCCTTTGCGCGCTCCTGGGGCCGATGCCCGGCACTCTCAGCAGTTCCTGTATTGTTGCCGTATTCGGGTCCAGAGGTTTGTCCATAGACTCTCTCGCGATGGCCATCTTGGGATCGGCATTGCAGAGAAAGCCATCCTCATCAAAGGCATGGCAGATCTCATCGGTCTGGAAGTGGTAAATCCGATATAGCCAGTCCATCTGATAGAGACGGTGCTC
>JAQVZT010000438.1 GCA_028708055.1 Methanothrix sp. | reverse complement strand
CGATAGATCGATTGTACATGTATATCATTGAAATTCCTTAAAGACTAAAAAGCTAACGTCGGAACTAATTTAAATCCTAAAAAAAAATATATCTCTTAGATTATAAATACATTGTTTTCCATGTAAGGAGGTGTTCATCCAAACGCAGCCATCAGTGCGCACATGCAAGGTTTCATTGCCTTTCTGACTCCACGAGGCATCCACTTCAATATTATACCTCTTTTTTTCAATAAAATAATATTTAGTGTATTTATTACTTGCAGTTATGCCTGATTTGTTAAAAAATGGATCGCCGTCATTAATCCTAATGATAATTGTCCAGTTGCCGTCCTTTGGACTTTCGATTTGCCCAGTGATTTTAACAGGGAGATCAAACCAGGGATGGTAAGTGAGTTCTTTGTGGCCATATCCGTTTTCAATAGGTATGTCGATATATTTTGTAACCGCTGTGACCGCGGGAATCATTAGGATCGAAAGCAAAATAATTATTGCTATTGATTTCTTTGACATAGAATAACGCCTCAATATTCTTTTATAATCAATGAATATATAGGATTAATGGTTGAGCAGAAAGTACTACATTAGATTTTAGTTTCGTAACAATTTATTATACCATTCTGCATTTGACCAGGACAAAATTCAGCTCTAATAATTTGGTTAGTCTCCTTTTGATAACATCGCATCGAAATACATGAGCATATAAATGCCAATATATTTTGTGCGATACAAATAACAGTGAGAAACCGAAAAATTAATAAATGACCAAGAGAGATAATTAACTGAGGATATTGTGATAAGTATTGACCTCGATAATTCGCAGGATAAAAGCCCAAAAATAATCCGTGTATCAAATGCTTTGGAGACTTTTGAGCCAATCCAAAATAGCATTGTTTCCATTGTTTTAAGATATTTGCCAGTGCTAATTTTGATCTTTGCAGTCTTTAAAACAGTAAAATATATCATAACAAACCCAATAGATAACAACTTGACTACTACAACAAATTATATAATAAACCAATTAATAAATCCTTTCGTCACTTTTCCAATGTATTATTCTGCATTATTATCATCTGCCATCAGCCTGCTTCTCTTCTCATCACTTATGGAACTGATTCCTTATACTCTCGGCACACTCTGGAATAGAAAAATTATTGGCTTAAGGGAGGAAACATTTAATGATTCCGAGACGAGCAAAATGGATTTATCCCTGAATACGAATTTATATTTTCTTTCAAAGCTGGAAACGCAGTATGTGTTTTATATTCATAAATTCCAATATTTGCTAAATCACCCATATCAATGGGTATTCGCATTTTCTTTTTCAGCATTCGTCTTTACATGGCACGATTATAATTATAGCTATGAAGGACAGATTATGGAGCATATAATTGCTTTTGTCATTGGATTTATGGCATGGCGCATGATAATCATAGGCGTTCAGGTATGGCAATTGGGAAGAAAGTTTGACATTGATCCTCAGCTAGGCCACCCTGATGAATGTGGTGGGCTTGCGCCATTAGGCAACCTATGCTTACGGAATGGGCTCATTCTCTCTATATTAGGTATTTTCCTGGGAGGCTGGATCATAATTGGGCCAAGCACTCAATATCACGACGAATACACGATTTTCTTCTCCAAGCTGATTCTAATTACTATGGTATGGGCAATCGTCAGCTTTCTCTTTCCATTATGGAGCGTACACAGTGTGATGGCAGCAAAAAAAGGAGAAATGCAGCTACAATTGAACCAAATGGGACAAGTGATCAATCAATTATCGCATGAGATTCTCGACCGATGTCAAGAGCTTCAACCAGAGGAAATCGAGAGTATTGCCAAGAAGCTTGCGATTCTACAACGAGCTTATCAGCAACATGAGAACTACCCCGTATGGCCTTTTAATGCAGATCTCATTAAGAAGCTTACTCTTTCCCAAACAGTTCAATTATTGAGCTTGACTGGTTTAGGCCAGCCGATATTAAACTGGATCAAAATCATCGTGGATATTTTTAAAGGCTACTATCCATAATCTGGCCGTAGTTAAACTTGCGAACACCTGCGCGAAATGGCTCTCAACTTCCGCGAAAAAACATCCACTAAATAAATACGCGAGGAAATAGGCTAGCGCATTCTTTTACCCAGCCCGATCAAACGCGCCGCCAAAGGATTCAGAACCACAGTAGTCAAATCGTCTAATGGTCCTTTTGATTTCGAAAAATTGTAGATCTGATCTTTGAGAGTATTAAATTGCTTTTCAGATTCATGGAGTTGCTGGCCGGATTTTATTAAATCGTCTCCCATAGGTCCAAAAACTGATTGGTTCTCCAAAGAGATGTTCGAGATAACCCTTACATCAACCACGTTAATATAATCAAAATCGATTGCAGGTATTTTAACATTGTTAACGTTTTTTCCAGCACTCTGCAAAAGCTGATCCGTCTCATGTAGAGCTATTACGAGCGTTTCAATAACTTCAGGCATATCTCTGAGAGTTCTATTAATATCTTTGATGATTTGACTTGCAGCCTTAATGCTCTCTCCTGTTTTAATTAGCTCATCACCAAGATCCCGCCAAAAAAATATCGACATACATTAATTTAAGTTTTATTGCCTTATAAAATTTTGGTATTAATAAGCAAGAGTATATATTTTTATTAATACAGGTATCCAATGAAATAGATATCAATAAAAAGATTTCATGGCAAGAAGAAGAAGA
>JAQVZT010000437.1 GCA_028708055.1 Methanothrix sp. | reverse complement strand
AAATGTATATGTCCGGTAAAGAGGCATGCCGTTTGGGCTGATCTCTTTGGCGATGGTATGTTCGGAAAGCGGAAAGAACATGGGATGGGATGCCTGGCCAGCTCCGCTCAGGATCAAGACCGCCAGAACAACCAGTGCTAGTACTCTCTTTCTCATTGCTACTCACCCATAACTCTGTAAGTTTATTGTGACCCCTATAGTATAATAATTTTATGCACCATAAAAGGATGACGATTGCATTCGTCCTGGTGCAATCCTCATGCTGGTTCTTTTCAAAAAACTGCTAAATCAATAGCGGTCGTATGCAATGCCCTCTGGCTATTTCTCCGGGAAGATCTATCGCCGCGACGGCTTGATCAATTACATTTCCATCGCTGCTGGCAACAATGCTGCCGCATACCTTGAGAAGATGGTCCACATCCCTGGCGCACCCCGCCTCTCCCGGGAGGGCCCGCGCCGCCATCATTCTCCTCGCCTCTCCTGCCAGCTCTCCGCTCCGGCTGATCTGCTGATCGAAGAGCACCTGCACACGAGAGGGCCGGGCAGAAACCAGCAGATCCAGGATCTCAGACAATGCGCTGGCGGCAGACTGCAATGCGCTTCCGCTCCGGAAAAATGCTCGCGTATCCCGCAAAAAGCCGTCGTCGCAGAGGTATACCGGATAGCCCGCCAGAAGGCTGTGAGCCGTGATGATGGTGTTGTATCCGTCCACAAATACCACCCTGTCCCGCAGATCTTGCCGCCGGAGGGACTTTGCCATTCTGGCGAGCGCTCTATCCGCAGGGACTATTATCCTCTGCAGAATAAACCGCTCCTCCTCAGGCAAACGATGATGGTCTGAGACAAAGCGGACTGCCGAGTCGCCGGGATAGCCCCGGTCCACCAGGAGCCGGACATCCCGAGCGGCCTGCCTGAGGACTAAATCCGCTTCCCTGCCGAACTTCTCACCTCCTGATAGAGGTCTTTTCCGTGGGCATCCACTGCCACAATCATGGGGCCGAAATCCCGTGCCTCAAAAGCCCAGAGCGATTCGGCCATGCCCAGCTCGGGCAGGTGCACGGCCAATACCGCAAGCTGCCCTGCCGCTGCAGCACCGCACCCCCCCGGATAGGCCAGATAGACTGCCCTATTCCGGAACGGCTCGCCAGGAAGGCCGCCCTTGCCGATTATTGCCCGAACACCCATTTTCAGGATCTCCTCGGTATAGCGGGCCATCCGTCCGCTGGTAGTAGGCCCGGCGGACAGGACCAGGTTATCCTGGATGATCGGCCCGCAGTGGTAAAGGGCCGCTCCCTCCAATGAGACCGGGCATCCTGCGCGGCGCATCAGGGCATGGGCCTTGTCGCGAGCGGTAAAGAGCGGTCCGCTCAAAAATACCACATCTCCGGCCCTTAGCTTTTCCACATCATCGCCAGAAATCGGGGTCTTCAGATGATAAGTGGTCATAAAACAGTCTCCGTTGCACTGCGGTTAGCCCAGCACTGAAAGTTTATGGCTATGGGAAGTGATGCTGTGTGGCACAAGGCCGTCTCGATCTTCACGCCCAGAGCAGTGGTGTCACCGCCCAGGCCCATCGGGCCGATGCCAAGCTCATTGATCCTCTTTAAAAGCTGCATCTCCTCCTGGGATGTCCCCGGCATATTCAGCAGGGCCCGCTTGGCCAGGCGTGCCGCCAGGTCGAAGCTGCCTCCCAGGCCGATTCCCAGAAAGAGAGGCGGGCAGGCATTTGCCGCCCTTTCCGCCACCGTTCTCACAATGAAATCAAATGGGTCGTCTGCCGGGTTGAGCATTCCCACCAGGCTCATGTTCTCAGAGCCCGCCCCCTTGGGAAAGGCAGTGATGGATAGACCGCTGCCATCCACATAATCCATAATGATATCCGGCATGCCCGGTCCAGTGTTGTCTCCGCTGTTCTTGCGGGTGAGGGGATGGACGGCATTGGGTCGCAGAGGGATCTTTTCCGTGGCAATTCTCACTCCCTCCGCTATCGCCTCGTAGATGCTGCCATCAGGGCGGAGATCCCTGCCCATTCTGACATGAAAGATGGGCAGGCCCGTGTCCTGACAGAGGGGCAACCTGCTCTGCCCGGCGATCCTGACATTTTCCAGCATGAACTCTAAATGCTGCCTGGCAAGAGCATTTCCCTCCCTGTCCGCTGCATCCTGGATTGCCTTTAAGACCCAATCCGGAAGAGATGTCTCCGCTCTCTCCAGGGCGCGCACTGTGGACTGGACTATTCGCTCCCTCAATTCGTTCATCCCTTTTGCCCCTTCTTGCCCGGCTCGATCTTGATGGGTTTGGACTGAGAAGGCAGCTTGAGGTTGGTAAGCTTTCCCAGAGCCCTTTCCATGGCATCCTTGTGCAGATCTCCGGAGGTATGAATGCCTCCAGGCGTTCCTCGCACCGCCCGGCAGGGATACTGCTGGCAGAAGAGGCCGGTCATGGAGGATGCTTCATCGATTGTCTTCCCGGTGACTCCGGCAGCAGCATGCCAGGTGGCTCCGCAGGGCGATCCGCGCAGTACCTTCACCTTGCTGATGCGCCCGTCTTTTGTTTCGACTTCCAGCTCCGGTTTGCCCAGCTTCCTGGCAAACTCGTCGAGGACGGGAACGCCACACTCCTCCAGGGTGCAGCAGATCTCATCCACCTCGATATGAATGCCGTACTCCTCGGCAATCTTCTCCAGTTCGCCAATTGAGCCGGCCCGGCCAATGCC
>JAQVZT010000436.1 GCA_028708055.1 Methanothrix sp. | reverse complement strand
GCCCTGCTGCTGGTCTTCCGGCATGTCAAGTGGCCGCTTCTGCCCATACCCATCGTCTTTCTGGGAATTATCTGGACCTTTGGAGCGATGGGGCTATTTCATATTCCCATGACCATGGTCTCATTCTCAGCCTTTCCCCTGCTCATCGGTATCGGCATCGATTATGCCATTCAGTTTCACAACCGCATCGATGAAGAGTTTTCCAAGGGGCAGTCGCCGGTCAGAGCGGCCATAAATACCGTCAACCATGTGGCATTTCCGGTAATGGTTGCATTGATTGTGACTGTTGCAGGATTTGTGGCTCTCCTCAACTCTTCTGTCCCTATGATACGTGATTTCGGAAAGCTGTGCATCATTGGGCTTTTCATGTGCTATCTGTCCTCCCTGTTTGTGGGAGTGACCGTCCTGTGGCTCAGCGAGAAAAGATCAGGATCCCGGAGAAAGAAAGCGATAAGCCAGATGGAGAGCGGCTCAGATGGCGGGTCAGCCATTGGCTCCTACGTTGAAAAGACGGCAGGCTTTTGCATTGAGAAGTGGAGGGCCGTCCTGGCCCTTGCCCTGATATTTGCCCTGGCAGGAAATTATCTGGACAGCCTGGTGCCGGTGGAGACGGATACAAAGAACTATATCCCCCAGGACCTTCCGCCGCTGGTTGATTTCAGGCACATGAGCAATATTTACGGCGGCACGGATTCCATTCAGTTCATAGTTCAGGGAGACGATCTCACAGATCCGAACAATCTGCAATGGATGGACGATTTCAGCAACTATCTGAAAAAATCCAGAGATCAGGTTTATGGGGCCACCAGCATTGTCACCTATATAAAACAGGCAGCTGGCGGAACAATTCCCAATAACAGGACAGAGATCAGAGAGATAATCAACTCTCTGCCCAATAACGTGAAAGATAAATACCTCAGCGGCCATAATGCGGCCATGATCGATGTGAATCTCGGCCAGACGGCATCCAATCTGGGGCTAGAGAACTTCGATCGGCTCACCAAGGAGTTTGAGAGAGATCTGGCCTGGATGACCCCGCCGCCCGGAATATCAGTCAAGATGACCGGCGACACCGTAGTAAGGACCACGACCATAAACGCTCTGACCACGGGAAGAGTTGAGATGTCGCTCCTGGGGCTGGTCTTGATATTCATCCTGCTGCTGATAATATATAGAGATCTCATTAAAGCCCTCCTTCCTGTGCTGCCCATGCTGGTGGTTATCGGCTGGATGGGCGGAGTCATGTACCTGGGCGGCATGAAGTACACGCCGCTGACTGCGACCTTGGGAGCCCTGGTCCTCGGCGTGGGATCAGAGTATGCGATTCTCATGATGGAGCGCTTCTACGAGGAGCTGCATAATGTAGGAGATCCTTACGAGGCGCTTAAGATCACTGCCAATCGCATAGGTTCAGCTCTCGTAGCATCGGGGCTCACAGTCACCTTCGGCTTTGCGGCGCTGATCACATCGCCCTTCAACATCACCAACAACTTCGGACTGGTTACCGTGATGGCCATCATCTTTGCGCTGTCTACAACGTTCACGGTCTTCGTTGTTCTGATGATCCGCATGGAGATCAAGCGCGAAATGCTGGAGAACGCCAAACGCGAACTTAAAACTGCATTAGCATTAATCAACAACAAATCAGGGAGAAAAATCGATGGATATTAAGTCTGCCATAATCATGGCCATCTTGTTGACGCTTCTGGCTACGTGCCAGGCCCAGAACACCTACATACCCTATGAGCTGGGAGGAGATAACTACTACACGATGTACGGCGGTCCGGATCTGTCCGCCAGCATTTCCGGCACGAATGAGTTCGAGCGGGGTGACACCGTCACACTGTATCTGGATCTGACCAACTACGGCAGGATCATCGGCTTCAAAGAGGATCAGACACCTCAAAACCCCAAGGAGTTTGCTCTCGCCGCAGCCGAGCAGCAAGAGGAGTACAAGAAGCCCACCGCCCTGGGAATCTCCGCCAGCCTCAGCTCGGATAACAGCCAGATCGATATAGAGTCAGGAGATCAGATTGTCCAGTCCCTCAAGTCGGGGGACAAGACCCAGTCGCCCTTGAAGTTCACATTGAAGATCGGCGAGCATGCTCCTGCTGGAGACTATCCGCTTAAGCTGAATGTATCCTACGATTACCAGGATAATGTCCGGGTCTATGCATCGACTCTCGTCACCAGCGGCAGTTCTCCGACTCTCGCAAACTTCCGGGAGTCCTACATTTACCAGAAAGCCAACCAGACTCTGCCCATTACAGTAGTCGTCAAGAGGCAGGCAGACTTTGAGATTCTGAACAGTTCCGGAAAGCTCTCTGCCGGGGACAAGAAATCGCCGATCTCCGCTACCTACAGGAACATCGGAGAGGACCCTATCAAGGATGCGGTTGCAAGGCTGTCCATATTCAAGCCATTCTCGTCCACAGACGATCAGGCCTTCATCGGGACGCTGGAACCCGGAGAGGAGAAGACCGTGGTCTTCAGGATGGACGTAGACTCAGATGCCACACCAAAGGAATACGGGATCAGCAGCGAGATCAAGTACACCGATGTCAATGGCGACAGCGTCGTCTCTGAGAGCATGAAGATCCCGGTCGTGGTTAAGGCCGCTTCAGCATCACTGCTTTTGCCCGCGGCAATTGTCCTCATTATCATATTAGCCGCCGGCGGATACATGTACAGGAAGAAACAGAAGAAGGCCAGCTAATTATCCCCCG
>JAQVZT010000065.1 GCA_028708055.1 Methanothrix sp. | reverse complement strand
ATTCCAAAAGTTGGGGTTAAATCCATGTCCGAGCTATATACAAAAATGATAAAAGAAGCCATGATGGCCCAGCATGCCGATGTAGAGACTGTGAAGAGAAAGAGAGGACAGAGCTTCACCGTTGAAGACACCAGAGCCTATCTGGATGTCGTCAATAGGATGAAGGCGATTGAAAATCAGGCCAAATCAGTTTTTAAGTTGCATGTGGACTCTGTAAATGCCCATTTCAACATCCTTTCTTCCCTCACCAAGACCATCCGACCGGAGGACGATCCCTTTGTAGAGCATTACCAGACACCGGCCATTCTGGAGATCATCTGCGAAGAGGATGAAAAGTTCAAAAAGAGCCTGGATGCATTCATTAGCGCAGTTGGAAGGGCAGAAGCACTGATCGGCCTGGAGGCAGCCAGGAGGTATGGCGGCTTTTACGGTCCCACCTGCGTGGTGGATTTCGCCCTTATCCCGGGCAGCACCAGCAACGTGGTCAACCGAATCTTGAAGACGGTCGATATTCCCGATGCCCACAAACAGGCCATCCTGGCCGCCAAATCCTGGGGCATGAACACCTCCTATGGCATTGGCGAGGTCTTTTCAAACCAGGTGGAGAAAGGCTCCACCCTGGCAGATGCCGTGAAAAGGGAGATCGATGAGATCAAGTACATCTACGAGAGCCCCATCGAGGCGCAGGGCAAGTTGATGGACGCTCTTGGCCACCAGTCCTTCGATGTGCGCAAATATATGTCGCAATACAAAAAGCGGATGGCAGCGACAGTTAAGGAGGCCATGAACGACGGGGTTCACTACGGCAATATTCTGACCGTTCCCGCTTACTGCGTGGGAGACATCTCTCACCACATCGCTCAATCCACATTCAATATGTGTAAAGACGATGTTGTCATGGCCGTAATCGAGGCGACCACGGAAGTCATGGACTCAACCCTCAATAAAGCCGCAGACAAGTTCAAAAATGAGTATCAGCTATTGAGCCTGGCCACGGGCTCCTCTGCAGCAGCGGTTGAGTACATTCTGGAGCTGGATGGATTCAATGCCGTCATGGTCGTGGACCTGCTCACCAAGAGATTCCACAATTACGTCCAGCTCTATCCCACACGAGGCGCGGCTGCGGAGCTACACAATTGCGACTTCATGGACATGATCTACCGCGGCTGGAAGCTTCTTGACCGATCCATGAGACAGAGAAACGGCTTGGGTGGCAGGCTGGTTCCAAAGGTCTCGGGCTTTAACATCGACCTGGAGCCCATTCACAAGAATGAGGTCCTAATGAATCCTCAGCGCTACGCCTACCCCGCATGTGCCATCACCGTTCGTTTCTCCGCTCTGATGAGGCTGGCAGACTATCCCTGTTTGCTGACCAGCGAGCCGGTGACGGCCACTCTGATGACCAATATCATCGCCCTGCATAAAGAAGCTCCTGCATCACCTGCCAGGGTCTGCAAGGATTGCGCATCGGCATCCCTGGTTGACTTCAGGCATTCCTACTGTCAGTATAGAGAAGCAGTGTGAGTGTGCGGGAATGAGAGTGTAAGAGTGTTAGGGTGTAAGAGTGTAAGATTGTAAGAAGCGGTATTGCCGTGGAAATTCCTTACAAATTTTTGAGGAGATCATGAAATGCTACCTTTGTGCCCTGGAAAAAACGAACACTGACGCTGTGGCCATTTGCATCGTCTGCGGAATGGGTGTCTGCATGAATCATCTGGTGAGAGAGGAGGTAGAGGTCTGGGAAGGCGGCTATCCTTTCCCTGCCAAGAAGCTGAAGAGAAAGCTTCCCAGAATCCTGTGCAAGCCCTGCTACTCTGTGTATCATGAGGGATGAAGCATGTCTTTAACAAAAAGGTCCCTGGCCGAACTGGTGGGAACATTCCTGCTTGTCTACTTTGGAGCAGGATCTGCTGCCATAACGCTCATGATCTCGCAGGGTGCAAATCCACCCAACCCCTTTAACATCGGCATCGGCGCTTTGGGCGGCCTGGGAGATTGGCTTGCCATCGGCATGGCCTTTGCGATAGCCATAACCGCATCCATATACGCCCTTGGCAGGATCTCGGGTGCCCATCTCAATCCAGCTGTGACGATAGCCCTCTGGGCAACAAAACGATTCCCAACAGGAGATGTAGGCCCCTACATCGCTGCTCAGCTGATAGGAGCTGCGCTGGCCAGTTTTCTCTTTGCAGCTAGCGTTGGCATGGACGCCGTAAAGATCGGCGGCCTGGGGGCGACAGCGCCTTTTCCGGGGGTCAGCTTTGGCCAGGCGATCCTGGCAGAGGCGATAGGAACATTCCTGCTCATGCTGACCATCATGGGCGTGGCTGTGGACGAGAGAGCACCGCCAGGATTTGCCGGGCTGATAATCGGTCTTACTGTAGGCGGGATTATCACTACTACCGGCAACATAGCGGGCGCATCTTTGAATCCCGCCAGGACCTTCGGGCCGTATTTAGGGGACTACATCTTGGGCGGAAACAGCCTTTGGCATTTCTTCCCAATTTACATCGTGGGGCCGATAGCAGGTGCATTGGTTGCGGCCTTTGCATATGATTACCTGTCCAAAGACTAAGGCGATATCGATGCTGTAGAAAGGTCTTTGGCGATAATCCATACAATGCACTCGCCAGAGAGGCCAAAGCCAATGCTCTCTATAGGATTGGGAGACCTGATGAAGCGGAGGCTGCTATTGCCAGGGCCAGAGCGCTAAGTGAATTAGCAAAGAGGATGTGCACTGAGACGACGCTAAACATAGAGGCCCCTGCGCGCGGCCACCTCACCCTGCCCTAAAGGACAGGGCATATTTGGGGCCACGCGCCTCGTTTTTCCTGATCTCAGAAATCATTATAGGCGAGGGTTCACTTCATCTCCCGCCTGAAGGTTGAGGCATTCGTGGCTCTCCGCACTCCCTCTGTAATTGATGGATATAGAACAGCTTAAACCAAGGAAGAACAGTATTATATATATGCAAATATGCAGCCACAAAACATATGGATCGGTCAAAATCCACATAGGAATAGGACCGGAGGAATCTGAGATTAAAGGTGGCATTCTTAAGGTTGATACTTTCATCATTTGTATAGCTGCATTAATGGCCGTGCAGCCGTTAGTGGATTCGTCTTCCGAGGGGGATCAGGTGACCGCCCTCAAGAATTGGGCTGTGTAGTATGCCATTGAGCAACAAAGAGAATCAAATTTTCAACTTGATCCGTACGAAGAGATGAAATCCGTTGATCTTCGCAAGCAAATAAGAGACCCATGGTATGAAAAGCGGGAAGCTCTTAGAAACCAAATGAGTGGAATGCCCGATTATGATCAAATCTGGAATAATTCTATGGCTGAGGATGATCAGGTTCTCATGCAGCTCTTTCGCGAGAGCCTGGAAAGTGGCCGTCATTGCGAAGCCTGGATCTATCTATCTCTTCTCTGGTTTGAGGCTAGCCAAATGACTGCCTCAAATGAGGCATATCAGTCTTATATCGAAGGCTATGAGTACCTGAAGTATGGGGTAGAGGATGAGGTAAAAAATCAGTTAAGGTCTTCTATGATTGCCTGCCATACAATGGATCGTTGATCCCCACTCGCGTTAATCGAACTTGCGCTGGGGTAGAGTCTGATTCCGAAGACGTTGCCGAGATGTATGCTGGGCCGACCGGTCCGAGCGATTGGCCCAGCTTTCCCGAGCTTTGGACGAATTTTGAATTAAGCGATGGTAGCGAGCCTCCATGGGATAACTTCGTCAAGATCAGCATCCGTAACTGGGACCGCACAAATGGGGAGATATTGAGAAATCAGCTGGAATGGATGGTAAGCGGCTGGGATGTAACCTGGTCAATCTATCATCAAATTCTGGATAGAGATGGCCTAGAAGCTGCTAAAGAAGCATTCAGAAACAACTTATCGATAGATCGCGATACATCATATATTTATTTCAGTGACAGCGGAACAAAATGTGATATGGGCATATTCCGGACTCCTTTCGGCACGATAGACATGATCAAGCGAAAGAATCTTATGAGGAGGTGCGTTCCAGCATTGGAGGAGGAAACCTTTCCTGAGTAATAGCATCTGTGAATGCCACTAACTCAACATTTTTCCGAATTTATATAATCTATAAGTTTAAGATGTACTCGCTATTTAATTTATATCAGCTATGCACTTTGAAAGCTGCCAAAATTATTTAGCTTAGTGGAGGCTATCGAAGAATGATTAAAAATAGGAGCGATTGTGAGGGAAATGGACACTAAAAGTCTGCCAATAGGGCACTTTTCTAAAAGATGCACTCTCAAGGGCAGTAAATAGGAATCCTCCAATTATCAATAGTTCTTGATGATTCCTATTTATTACATCGGGAGATCAGAGGGCCAAGAATACCCAAACCTTTTGGATTTGGAATAAATTACAGGTACAACAAGACGCCGATCGCTTATCGTGTTCCGGCTGGGACCTATTGTCTGATCGGCTGATGTGAACCTGCTCCAATGGAGGGATTCCAGTCCCTAAGCCCAGATATTGTATGCATGAGCGCAACTAAGCTTGCCTAGGCTGCAAACCCAGTCGGAATAAGACGTCAACCTGTTGATGAAGTATAATCAGTTCCTATTAGAGATCGGTCATTTAAATCCTGTGTTTTTGATAATTATTCTCGCGTTGAATTGGTCTTAACAAATACATTAGCAGAGTCATATCTTCAAGGAGTCTAAACAAGGCGAATCTGAGAAATTGTCTCTCATTTGGGAGTATAGGGCGTTTCTAAAAGAGCACAGGAAAGAAGATCAGAACAACCAACGGGCTGGAACGGATAAACAAAGAACTCAAGAGAAGATGCTGGGCCGTCGGTGCCTTTCCTAATGATGAATCGCTCCTAAGACTTGGTGGAGCCGTACTCGTGGATATCAACGAGGAATGGCTAACAGGTGGAAAGTATTTATCTATGGATAATGAGTAAATGGGCCGGGAAACGGGGCCGGAAATTTACAGAAAACATAGCACGCTACCGTCAGGAGATATGAAATGAGTAACATAAGGCATAGACTGCTATTAGTATTATGCATTTTTTTAGTTGGCCAAGTACCCGAATTAGTTCTGGCTGAAAATCTTTCAGAGACATCTAGTATATATTCAGGTGTTCACGTTGATCAAGTAAAAGAATCAGAGTCGGACATAGAAATAAAGGGAATCGATTCGATTGGGAGCATATTAGAAGATAGGATTGAGCCTGATGATGCCACCATCCGGCAAACAGCTCTGAATGTTGTTATCGACTATCCTGGAGATAATACCATTGAAAAAGTGTCTGCAATTTTCGAATATCTAAGAGACGGCTGGGTCTACATACGGGATCCAAGAGGAAAAGATTACTTCAATTACGCAAATCAATCGCTTATAATAGGCGACAAAGCCGGGCATATTGCTGCTGGCGATTCTGATGATTTTGCTATATTAATGTCATCTCTTGTAGAATCCATTGGTGGAACGACCAGAATTATTCTGGCCCGCAACAATACCACAGGTGGCCACGCTTATTCTGAGGTTTATCTGGGTCAGCTTGGGGCACCAGATAATCAGATAGAGGAAATCATCAACTGGCTAAAACAAAAGTACAACACCGATAGGATCTATACGCATATTGACTCTGATACTAAAGATGTCTGGCTAAATCTCGATTGGAGCGCAGATGAAAGAGGAAACTCCCACCCAGGAGGACCTTTCTTTCTGGGAGATAGTCATTACATTATTGTCCCCAGGGAAAATTTTGCTAAAACCAAGCTAAATTTACCTGAAAACTTAACCTATTACCGGCCGACTTGAAGATAGACATCAACGGGATTGCTCCGGCAAACTCTCCGGCGCTGTGGGTAGCTTCATCAGCAGGCTGGTCCTGGCATGCTACCTATACCACCGGTTGCTGGAGTCCGTGATAGCGGAGAATGCTTAACCAAAGCATTGCTGATAATCACGGGAGTCCGCGACGACGGATACCGCGAAATTCTCGGTGCGTCCGTTGCTGATGACGAAGGCGAAGGATTCTGGTCGGGACTCTTTGACGAACTGAAAGATAGGGGCATGAAAGGGGTCAAACAGGTAGTATCCGATGGCCACAAAGGGATACAGAGCGCGGTTAGTCGCGCTTTCTGGGTGCTGCCTGGCAAAGGGCCGGATAGAATCAATAAAGAACTTAAAAGTAGAAACAAAGTTGTGGGGCATTCCTAAATAAGAGATCTCTTCTAAGGTTTGCAGCTGCCATACTCATGGAGATAAACGACGAATGGTCGATTAGTAGAAAGTATTTATCTATGGATGAGGAATAAGCTATTCGAGGATACGAGTTTAGAATTTACAGAAAATTTGGCAGCTACCGCGGATTTAGGCAGTTATGAAAAATAGATATGGCAGTTGCAAGCAAGAGGTCTTGATCTTAATGTCTCCCTGGGCGCTCTGGATCTGCATAGTTCTTCTCATTGGATCGGCAGCAGCATCAGACGTGCCTTTTGTCTTCGATGAGACGACATCTGATGTAGCTGGCTACTCTGGTGATAGAATCAAGGAGATCAGTGCCGCTTCTTCAGATCTTATCGGTATACCTCAGGCGGCTACACCTTCTAACGACGAAATTTTGGAATTCCCAGTTGCAGGAGGCGGGAGCGCTCCTGGGGAAAAGACTGAAACGAAGGTAGATGAGCTGAATAGAACCGTAAATTCCAAAGTAGAACCTGAAAAAGATGCTGTATATCGCATTGCCCATCAGCTTGCAGCCCTGCATAATGGAGATTTTACCATTGACCAGGTTGATGAGATCTACAGCTATCTGAAATATGGAAATAATTCGATTAGGGCTTGGAGTTATTCCAGAGATGTCCGCGGCGTAGATAAATTCAATTCCGCATCGGAATCCCTGAATTATGGCAACAATGCAAAATGTGTAGGCTCTGGGGATTGTGATGACTTTGCCATTCTGATAACATCATTAGTGGAGTCTATTGGAGGAACCACGAGAGTCATCTTCGCTAGGAATAATAGCACAGGAGGACATGCTTATTCCGAGGTCTATCTTGGCGGGCTTGATGATTCAAATGGCAACGTGGAAGAAATCATAAAATGGTTGAAACAAAATTATAATACAGACAAAATCTTTACTCATATCGATACTGACACCAGGGATGTGTGGCTCAATTTGGACTGGGGTCCGGATGAGAAGGGAAACTCCCACCCTGGCGGGCCATTCTTCAGTGGAGACAAACACTATATCATCTACGTCAGGGATAATTATGCTAAAGCTCCAATGAAGCCTCCTGAAAAATCCAACAAACCTCCCAAATTATCGAGCTTGAATTCGGACAAAATCAGTCCCCAGGATATTGGTGCTGACATAACTTGGACTGCCGAGGCCAAGGATTTAGAAAATGATCAATTGCAGTACCGGTTCTTTCTTAATGACGATCCGGTGACCAAATGGCTAAAAGATAATGAATGGACCTGGACGCCAACAGATTTTGATATAGGTGAGAACCAGATTGAGGTTCGGGTAAGGGATGGAAAGCATTCAGGGCCAAATGGATATGACAGCAATAAGGTCGAAAGCTTCGATATAGCCAATGTGAAGCCTGAAGCGCCGGAGAACAATCCGCCCGTTCTTGATGATCTTGTGCCGGATAAAGTTAGTTCACAAAAAGCAGGGGCTATAGTGACCTGGACTGCCAAGGCAGAAGACCCAGAGAATGATCGACTATCATATCGCTTCTTCCTGAATGGCCAGCCTGCTACGGAATGGCAATCCGAAAGCAAGTGGAGTTGGACGACCAGCGAAGAAAATGTTGGCGAAAATCAAGTTGAGGTCAGGATCAGAGATGGCAAGCATGCTGCTCAAGATAGTTCGGACGATACAAAGACTGAGAGCTTTGTAATAATTGCATCTAACCAAAAACCTGTCCTGACAGGACTCTCACCAGACAAATTAAGCCCGCAGGAAGAAGGAACATCTATAACATGGACTGCTGAAGCATCAGATTCTGATAACAATCCGCTTGTTTATAGATTCCTTCATCGGGGCAAGATCGTTTCAGACTGGAATTCGGATAATAGTTGGACCTGGAGCACAACTTCGGATGATGCTGGCGATAACCAGATTGAAGTCCAAGTCAGTGATAAAAAGCATGCAGCTCTGGATAGCTATGATGATAAAAAAATAGCTAGCTTCAATATTATTGCATCCAAATCAGAATCGCCAGAGAATCAGCTGCACAACTCTGAGTCACAAGGCTCTTCAGTAGAACCAAGATCAACTCCATCGACGCCAGTAGATCCCCTATTGAGATCATCCTCAAATAACCAAAAAGATAAAACTTATTGGTGGGACCAAGTTTCATCTCTTTTGGATCAGGCTAAGTGGAATGAAGCGATTCAAGCCCTTGATAAGATAATCGAATTAGATCCTAATGATTTTTGGGCCTGGAGTAATAAAGAGACTTGTCTTGGCAATACTGGAAGGTTTGGAGAGGCTCTCGAATGCTCTGAAAAAGCATTGCAGCTTGCGTTAAAACCGGGAGTCCAAATTAGCATTGTAACTGGAGAATTGGGAGCTGTGGGCAATTATCTTTATCGGCAAGGCAGATACAATGAAGCTCTAAAATTTATCGAGAAGGCAATTAAGTTAGATCCTAATTACTTTAATTCATGGCGAATCAAAGCCGAGATATTAAATGAACTGGGTCGTCATGAAGAAGCCCAGGTAGCAGATTCAAAGTCGAAGGAGCTAATGGCGAGCTCAACCACTGATTATAGAGCTTCAGAACAAATTACAGAGGAAGAAATCTCAGAAATCTCTTCGGGTTTGCCCTGGCCATAGTTTTCTTAGGAGTTCCCAGCAAATCTTGATGCTGCGATAAGAGCGGCGATCAACAAACCTCAAGGCATCAAGATTGTGGTTCTTTACTCAAACAACACAAGTATAAAAAATATTAATAGGTTGGAGTACTGTAAGAATCTGCAGAAGCTGTCCCTGTGGTCTAGCCAGATCTCGGATATATCGCCGTTAGCGGGACTAACTAATCTGGAGCATCTGAGCTTGAGTTCTGGCCAGATCTCTAATGTCTTGCCGTTCTCAGAACTAAACGTTTTCTTCAATCAAAAAAGCTTATTATGCAATAGTAATAATATGTTTACGATGCTTAACATAACAGATCTGAATGAGCGGCAGCTTTACCTGGAGAGCGACCGCTGGCAGTGCAATTTCGGCTATGGCGAATCGGTGAGTTTGGGTCTGGTCCTGGAGGCTGCAGACGACCCTTCAGGCGATGATGCTGATTTTTCATACATCATCGATGCCGGGATCATTCCCCAATTCGATTATCTGGATGATGAGATCCTTCAGGAGGCGAGATTGGATGGCCTGGAGACGCGAGAGGAACTATTGCGCTATGCCTACGAATGCTACGGATGCGTGCCGGTCAACATCGATGCAGTGCAGCCTCCCAAGGCATCTTGTGGAATGTCGAGTTTTGTAGCCAAGAGCAGCATAAGCACAGTTTTTGCCGGAACTGGCGAAGAGATGGAGACCCGCCACTTCCAGGATTTGGGGGAGGCGATGTCCTTTGCTCGCGACTTCTATGCGGTCTATGCTCCTGTCATCTTCAGCTTCATAGATGTGGTTTTGGATCACCCCCTGAGAGCGGGAGGGACCGGATGGGATAAGATAAAGCAGATGGCTAAAAAGTAGTCCCGCCAGGGTGTCTTGAAATTTGGTACCACATGTTTAAATAAGTCAATTGTCGAATGATAAGTAGCTAGAAGGTCGACAGAAGTTGTCGACAATCAGGGGAATTGGTATGCCGTTTTATCATATGATGGACTACATGATTGATTGGTTTCCATTCATGGGATTTGGAACGATCTTTTCATGGCTGGTTTCAATAGCTATAGCTTATCTGGTTTACAAGGATGCAGAGAAAAGAAACATGAATGGTCTCCTGTGGGGGTTTCCAGTTTTGATTCCCTGGGTTGGCATACTGTTTCTGATCCTCTATCTGATCCTTCGCGAGGGCGGACACAACATGGCTGAGAAGAGCAGCGCAGCGGAAAAGGCCAAAGCCGAGCAGATTCTGGACGAGAGATATGCAAAAGGCGAACTGCCCCGGGAGATCTATTTCCAGATGAAAGAAGATTTGAGGAAATCATCTGCTGAATAGAAGCGCAAAATCAGAAGATGGGAATAAAAACAGAAAAAAACAGGATATAGAACAAGAGATAAAACAGGAATAAAAATGGAAATGGCTTTCAATGCGCGCAAAACCTGCCAGCATCGATGCCAGGCAGGTCAAACATAGAGTGCCTGCGCGTCAGCAGTCGTGTTCAGGCCGATGCCGAGCATATTGCGCTCAATTGCCGCCCCAAGCTCATCTATTTTTACTGGCTTGTTCAGATAGTCGTCCGCGCCGACATCATAGCAGAGATCCCGGCTGATATCTGGCTGCATTGAGGTTACTACGATTATCTTCGGGCCCTGCGACCATCGTTTGCGAATGATTTTTGTGGCCTCTATGCCGTCCATTTCCGGCATCTGGATATCCATGAGAACCAGATCGTAGTGATGCTCCTCTAAGGCCACCAGAACCTCCATGCCGTTCTCGGCAGTATCTGCCTTAAGGCCGAGCTTTTTGAGGGCAATCAAGGCTACTTTTCTGTTTACCGGGTTATCCTCGGCAAGAAGGATATTCAAATTCGGTCTTGTCTGCATAGTCCTCGATATATGATATCCCTCTTTTAGTATAAGAATTTTTCTTTAGTAATTAATTTTATCGCAGAGTTCATAGATTGTTTAGATGACTTACTTATAGCTATTTTCAAAGGTTTATAATTCAATACTACAGTGGAATTTATCATAACTTAAAATTAATTAAAATAAAAATTACATTGATGAGCAAACATTCAATTGATGTCATTTTTCATGTGAAGGAAATGCTGCCAGGGCAAAACGATTCCGTATCGCAGGACCATAATTTCACATGGTTGTGCTCCGACCGGTTTCTTCCATTTGCTGCAATTCTCGAAAAGAGTTGGGAATTTTGAGGGCGACGAATTCTGTTGATGGTGCATAGAGGAGCTTCAGCTCTATCATTAGCAGCATCTGCCGGGCAAGGGGTGATAACAATTGGAAAATCTGTTCCAGCAATCATGCAAAATCTGGCTCTTCGCTATTTCCTGTGGGTAAGGGATAAAATTTATCATAGCCATGCATCAAATAAATTCATGTGTCAATCTCTCAAGAAGAACTGTTCAAGGTGGCTCTTGGTCTTGAAGAACCTTGGTGC
>JAQVZT010000435.1 GCA_028708055.1 Methanothrix sp. | reverse complement strand
TTCCAGGGAGCTTCGCCCAAAGAGGCCTATTTTGTCAAGTGCGACAAAGAAACCACCATTCAGGACGATATCAACAAAGGCATCGTCAACATCCTGGTGGGATTCGCTCCCCTCAAGCCGGCAGAGTTTGTGGTGATCAAGATTCAGCAGATGGCTGGAGAGGTTCAGACCTGAGAGGTGATCGTGCATGGCCAGTTTTAGCGTTAATGCAACTCGTTTTGATCCTTACAAGAACTTCAAGTTCAGAGTAAAGTGGGACGGCCGGTATGTGGCTGGGATAAGCAAAGTCAGCACTCTAAGCCGGACAACGGAAGTGGTCGAGCATCGGGAAGGAGGAGATCCCAGCAGCACCCGCAAATCTCCCGGCCAGACAAAATATGAGGCCATAACTCTGGAAAGGGGAGTGACCCACGATCCGGATTTCGAGATCTGGGCCAACAAGGTTTGGAGCCACGGTGCTGGCCTGGGGGCAGAGGTCTCGCTCAAGGATTTCCGCAAGGACATCACCATCGAGGTCTATAACGAGACCGGACAGCTGGCGATTGCCTACAACGTCTTCAGGTGCTGGGTCTCTGAATACAAAGCGCTGCCGGACCTGGATGCTAAGGCAAATGAAATTGCCATTCAGAGCCTGAAGCTGGAGAATGAGGGCTGGGTTCGGGATACGGGAGTGGCAGAACCGTCCGAGCCGTCTCTGTAAGTTACAGATTTCGATATCTTCATCCAGATGCCTAAATTTTTTGCCCAATGTCTGCTTGATATTAATTAATCTAAATAATTCATTATGCCCGTGAATTAGTTTTGCGCAAAAAAAACGACTGCGTAGGATAAACACATTTGGATTCACCTAACTTTAGAGGATGTGGATTGTATGAAATATAGAGTGATGTCTGCAAAGGCGATTGAAATCTGGGCACCACCCCGGGCGAGAGGGAGGAGAGATTGATGCCCGCCTCATTGACCTATCCCGGTGTATATATAGAGGAAATCTCCAGTGGCGTGCGAACCATCGTTGGCGCAGCAACCTCGATTACTGCCTTCATTGGCTGTGCTGCGCGCGGGCCTGTAAACGAGCCTGTTACCATCAACAATTTCGGTGACTTTGAACGCGTTTTTGGCGGGATATGGCTTAAGAGCACTATGAGCTTTGCAGTTCGCGATTTTTATATGAATGGCGGAAGTCAGGCTATTGTAGTAAGGCTCTTCAGCCCCTCTTTTGAAAAGGAAGCTGAAAGAAATAAGGCTTTAATTGCTGCTGTTGCTGTAGCCAATGCAGCTAATGACAAAGCCGTGCAAATAGCCAAAGATGGTGCGAATGCGGTTAAAGATGCAGCGCAAAATGAAGCTGCAAAATATATTATTGATCCAGAAAAAACGGCTGCACTGGCAGTAGCCAACGCAGCTCAGGCAGCCGCCGAGAAGATAGATGCAACTGCAGAATCCGTTAAAGAAGCGGCCAGAAAAGAAGCAGAAAATTACCTCGCTGAGCCAGAAAAGACGGCTGCAAAGGCTGTAGCTGCCGCGGCCCAGGCAAAATTTGAGGAGATCGAAAAAAATGGCTCAAATCCTGTCAAAGAAGCAGCGGTAAACGAAGCCATAAAATACGCTGCTGAGCCAGAAAAGACGGCGGCTGATATTGTATCTGCCTCAGCCCAGCAAGCGGCCAGCAGGCAGGGGGCAACTGCGGACTCTGTTGCGTATGCTGCAAGAGAAGCAATAGGATTGGCAGCTCCGACCGCCAAGGCGCTTCTCAGCGCAGGCTCACTGAATCTGCAAGCAGCAAACGAAGGCTCTTGGGGCAACCAAATTGAGGCAAGCATCGATTGGGATGTGAAAGATCCGAATTCCGATCTTTTTAATTTAACCATCACAGATGGCACTGGCCAGGCAGAGGTATTTCGCAATGTATCAGTCGCTCAAAATCATCAAAGACGGATTGATAAAGTGCTGAATCAGAGCTCCCAGATCCTTCGCATCTTTGGGAACCTGCCAGACGGCAGACCCGGAGAGGTATCCGCTGAAGTGTTACCGGAAGGCATGGCTTCAGATGGAAAAGAACCTGAATATCTGGGCAGCGAATCAGCCAAAAAAGGCATATATGCTCTCGAAAAAGCGGACATCTTCAATTTGCTCTGCATACCTCCAGCAACGATTGATAGCGATTTAGCCCCTGATGTAATAGCTCAAGCTGCCATTTATTGTGAGAAGCGTCGAGCTATGTTGATTGTGGACCCGCCAGCCGGATGGACGAGCAAAGAAACGGCAAAGTCTGGCATCAGCTCTATCGGGACAAACAGCAAGAATGCCGCTCTATTCTTCCCCAGGCTCAGGCAGCCCAATCCACTGAAGGGAAATCAGATGGGAACCTTTGTTCCCTGTGGAGCGGTAGCGGGAGTTATTGCCAGGACCGATAGTCAGCGCGGAATCTGGAAGGCTCCTGCTGGACTTGAGGCTACTCTTGTAGGTGTTCCACAGCTCAGCGTTCCGCTGACTGATATGGAAAATGGTGAGCTTAATCCTTTGGGCATCAATTGCCTGAGAGCTATGCCCGCTGCGGGTCGCATCATCTGGGGCTCTCGCACTATGCAGGGGGATGACCGCCTCAGCTCGGAATGGAAGTATATTCCGGTAAGGAGGATGGCGCTCTATATTGAGGAAAGCCTCTACCGTGGGACCCAGTGGGTAGTCTTTGAGCCCAATGACGAGCCTCTGTGGGCCCAGATCCGCTTGAATG
>JAQVZT010000434.1 GCA_028708055.1 Methanothrix sp. | reverse complement strand
TGGTCTGCGGTCCGGCCGTGGTTCATACGGGCGCAGCACCATCGCTCGCCCGGCTCATCCGGGAAGGCTATGTGGATGTACTTTTAGCAGGAAACGCTGTAGCAGTACACGACATCGAGCGGCAGCTCTTCGGCACCAGTCTGGGCATGAATTGCTCGGGAAATGCCATCTCCGGAGGGCATAGAAATCACCTCTACGCCATCAGCGAGATTATGGCCAGCGGCTCCATCAAGAACGCAATTGCAGAAGGAAAGCTCAAAGGGGGCATCATGTATGAGGCCACCCAAAAAGGCATCGCCTACATTCTGGCAGGCTCCATTCGCGATGATGGGCCTCTGCCCGAGGTAATCACAGACACGGCCAAAGCCAAGGACGCCATGGATCAAGCCCTTCGAGGCGTGGACATGACCATAATGCTGGGCACCATGCTGCACTCCATTGCCGTAGGAAATCTGCTGCCTTCCTTCGTCAAAACCATCTGCGTGGATATCAATCCATCAACTGTGACCAAGCTCATGGACCGGGGTTCGGCCCAGGCCATCGGCCTCGTAACAGATATCGGCATATTCCTGCCCCAGCTGGCCGAGGAGATCGAGAAGCAGAAGAACGGGCCGGATGGGAAGCCCTGCGAGGATCGCAAAACTTAAATTCGCATGGGTCTGTGGTTTTCTGGTTTCTGGGGCCGCCGTGGCTTAGCCCGGTTAAAGCGGCTGATTCGTAATCAGCAGTCCATGGGTTCGAATCCCATCGGCGGCTTTTTTGATTTTTCATTCAGGCTAGGTCAATAAAAATCAATCAAATATGTAGTCCTTATTTCGTCAGATATGTGAACTACCGCGTCCTGAAGGATGGGGACTTACCGATGTTTCGACTTCTCGTCGAAACTCTCGCTGACCCGCAGTCAGCGAAATCCGTCCTTCGCAATCCTACAAGTTAAAAGAGATGCTTTCTGGAATGATTTAAAAGATATAGCAGGTGGCAAAATGGAGCCTCTTGATCTTATCCGTAAGCAGATCAGATATGCTTAGATATTCTAGAAAATGGCTAGCCTGTGGTCAAGGCCGAGCGGTGCGATAAAAAACGCCCTACAGATTTTGCGACTTTTGCCTTCCTCCCTCTGAATTTCGAGAGGCGTCGATCTCTGGCCGCCGCATAGTCATGCTCTTGCAGAAATCCTGTTTCTGGTATCACGCGAAGGGGCGAAGCTCCTGGATGAATAGGAAAATTCTTGCCACAAGTATGGCCAATTTATTTATACGAAGCTCACCATCTATTTTCCTATGGCTGGCACTGTGAAGGAGACTATTGCGCCTATTTGTGAAGAAACCAAGGAGGACATCAAAGCTCTCCTGAAAGGCACAGATGTAGCTTGGGCGCAGTACAAGCGATGCCATGGAACTAAAGTGACTGACACCAAGGAACTAGATGAGTTCCTAGACAGCCTTTAAGCAATTTTTATATGGTCCGGAAAATAAGTCTTAGCAAGCCAAAACCCGATCAGGCCACCACAGAGAACCCATATAGCTTATTCTTTCCAGACGAGGTCAAGAATCAACTATCTCGAATAAAAAAGAAAGATAGTGCGCTGTTCGAACAGCTTAGGAAGCGTTTTAAAAAGCTTTGCACTAGCCCGGAATGTGGCGAGGTCTTAAGTCACGACAAGGCTGGCCACAGAGAAGTTCATGTCAAGGACCACTGGGTTATCATTTACAGGACGGATTACAGCGCTAAAGCTATCGTCATCGTTAAAATTGCAGCCCACGAAAAAGCATTGGGTAGATGAGAAAGAGACGCCCAAAAGTCGGTTTTAGCGCCATATTTTAGAGAGGTAAGATGCCACAGAGCAGTTCTCCACCGCATCACATCACTTCCGGCAACCTCAGGAAAGCCATGCAAAAGGCCGTCCGCCCACACGGCCTGGGCCCAGGGTGCGGGAATGGCAACAAGGAGAGGCAGATGCGGCACAGGCGAAAGCCTATCCCCTCAAGTTACAGGCATGCTTAAATGCCCCTAATTTTGTGAAAGATGAACATGCGTCATCTGAAATTCGCGTGTCCTCTTTGTGTCCTCTCTAGAAGTTCTAAACGATTCCCCGATGTTGATGCCCTCGAAAATGGGCAAAAAGTTCGCAACAGTTAAACCTAAATTCTATTAATAGTAATGATTTATCAATGAGGACTCGAATCATAGCTTTGATTTTTATTGCAGTACTCATCTTTTTCGCCGCCGCACAGAGTGCTCCCACCTCGCCGCCACCCAAGGAAGATATTTTAGCCGTCGGTGCCCTTTTGCCCCTTCATGGCGAGAACTGCAACTATGGAATATCTGCCCAGATCGCCCTGCAGATCGGGCAGGCGGATATAAATAGGCTCTTCTCCGACATGGGCAGAGCGATTCGAGTTCAGGTAGTGGCCATCGACACACAATCGGACCCAGACATAACCCTAAAATCTCTGAAAGAGCTGCAATCTCAGGGAATAAAGATCATCATAGGGCCGGAGCAGAGCCAATCTCTGGCAAGGGTGCGCGAATATGCCGATCAAAACGGAGTTATCCTCATAAGCTGCACCAGTACAGCGTCTTCCCTCGCCATTGCCAACGACACCACCTTCAGGCATGCGCCCGATGATGCCACTCTGGCGCGACTGTTGACCTTCCTGATGCAAAGAGACGACATAAAAGTGCTAATTCCACTGGCTCGAAGAGATCTGTGGGCTGATGATATGCTCAGCGCC
>JAQVZT010000064.1 GCA_028708055.1 Methanothrix sp. | reverse complement strand
GATCGGATGCCCTCTTCTCAATAAAAAGCAATGGTGCGGCATTGCTCACCGCAGTCATGGCTGATGCATGGGTGGCGACGCCGTCCGGGCTGGATATCTGGACGGAGCTGGTGAGCATTGAATCGTCGGGCAGGGAGGAAGCGGCGCGGAGGATAGCCCGGATGGTTCCGGAGCCTTCCCGGTCCAGGTCTCCAAGGGTCCAGAGGTTATCCGTGCCCGTGTCCGGGTCGGGAAGGGCGGAGATAAATGTCAGGTTCGGATCCCAGTCGGCTTTAACAGCCGTTTGCAGAGCATAGCCGCCGGCGTTAAGGTAGTTCACTGTGTAGTTAAGAAGTCCGTCCGGTCGCACAGGGTCCGGGTTATCGGCCAGAGTGATCTTGAAGCTGGCCGGCTTGGGAATGAGCATGATGCTGCCCTGCGAGGTTTCGGTGTAGTGTTGCTCCTCCGGGTCTTCTCCTGCGGTGTCGGTCCAGTTCAATGTGACCAGCCATTTCAGTGAGTCGTTGGCCTGCACCTTAGTATCGATTCTGGCATGATATCTGAGCTGTATTTTATTATCATCTTCCCATGATTTATTTACCTGAGAAAAATGCCAGATCGGGCCACCCGGGTCTTCCTGAAGAACGCCGTCCTCCGGACCGCTTATTATCTGCATGGTGCCGGGCAGATAGATCAGGCCTTCGGGCAGGCCCTCGGAGATCGCAACATCATAGGCATCGGCGTTGCTCATAAAAGAATGGCGCACGAACAGATTGCAATTTATGGTGTCGCCTCTCCATCCGCTGGTGGGCGAGATGGTGCGGTCTATTTCCAGATCAGGTTTTGGCGGAGCGGCGCGGCTCACATTGGTCAGAGCGGACGCCTGTGCGCCGGGTCCGTCCGGGCTGGTTATGTTGGCGGTGCTGCTGAGAAGGGTGCCCTCATGCAGAAGAGCATCCGCCCGGAGGGTGACTAAGATTATCGAAGTGCTATTATTATCCAGATCGCCCAGGGTCCAGTGATTGTCTGTGCCCGCGTCCGGGACAGGGTTGGCGGAAACAAAGGCCAGATTGGGGTCGTAATCCGCGTCCACAGCCGTTTGCATGGCATAGCCGCCGTTGTTGCTACAGCTTATGGTGTAGTTGAGCAATCCGCCGGGGCGCACCGGGTCCGGTCTATCGGTGAGGGAGACCCTAAGGTCTGCCGGCATGGGGACAAGCCTGGGGCTGCCTTCAGAGGCCAAGGTATAAGCTCGCTCTTCGGGGTTTTCTCCGGGCATGCTTGTCCAGTTTATTCCCGCCCGGCAGGGGAGGGATTCATTGGCCTGCACATGGCTATCAACTGTGGCCCGGTAGCTCAGGCAGATCTTCTGCTCGCCGCTCCAGGATAGATTCACCTGAGAAAAGCGGAAGGTCAAATTTGCCGGGTCCTCCTGGATGCTCCCTTCCGGTCCGCGCTCGATCCGCATGGATCCGGGCTGATAGGTCAGGCCTTCTGGCAGGCTTTCGGAGACCGCTACATCATAGGCATCGGCGGTGCTTTCCCGAGAATGGCACAGCAGTAAGCTGCAATTTATTGTGTCGCCCCGCCAGCTGCCGGCTGGCTCAAACCTCCGCTCCGCCTCCAGATAGGGCTCGATTACCGTCACCCTTTCCATTTCCCCGGATAAGCTGCGTTCATCGCCGTTAGCGTTTTTGTACCGCAAAGTTGCATTGATGGGCGGGAGGGCAAAACCATTTCGCACCACGTCGGCGTTTGAGACCATGGATTTGAACCGGATGAGCAGATCCTGATTGGCGGAGTTATCGATGTCGCCAAAATACAGGTCTACCAAAACCCCGTTGGTGCCATCCTCCGGCGTGATTTTCTGAGTGGGCTCAGCGCCGATAGTCTGCAGGCTTCCGGCATCGTAGATCATGCCTTGCGGCACAGTAATGGCTACCGAGACATTGTAGACCATTGTCGCGGGCAGGTTGACCTCTATCCGGTAAACGGAATCTTCTGGGGATTCTGAGTCGCTCACGCCCAGGACGGATGGGATACTGATTGTGAATATTAAAAATAGCACGGCGATTATAACAGTCGTGAATTCTTCCCGGAAATATGGCTTTGAGATTTTTTTATCATTCACGTCGTGCATTCTCTATAGCCCCATAGCTGCTCCTTTCCGCATTTAAGGGTATGATGATATGGTAAATGTAACCACTATTTTGTACCTGTGGCCGTCGGTCAGAACTTCATCGATTGAGGATACCGGCTGCTTGAAGGCGACTTCTACATTTTTTTCATCCAAATTAGTAGTCCCGCCAAGGGCGATTATGCCGCCCGCGGGAAGCTTTACCTCGTATACTGCTGTTACATTTCCTCCGGTCTGCGCAGATACATTCATTGGATTTTCAAGTTGTTTGGGACTGGTTATATAGTTTCCGCCATACCATTCGGTCATATGGCCTTTTGTGGTTACTGTATCGCTATCTGTGGCCGAAAGCTTCCAGTCGCCATCGGCACTCACCTGAAACACGCTGGCGCGAGAGTTATCGCCGGATCTGAGCACCCAATCGGTGATGTCATTTGGCGCGGTGATGGACACCGTGTTCGCGCCCCCGCCCAGCTTCAAGTCGCCCTCGCCTAAACCACCTGGCGGCGTATCCTCGGCGGCAACTGGCCTTACCGCCAGGAAGGCGAGCGCGAAAAGCAGGATAAAGACTATAATTCGTCTTTTAATCATGATACAATCCTACTGCCAATTATTATTTATATTCATGGGAGGGACTGGGGCCCAATTGGGCGCCCAAATCCTTCCGCAGAATCTCTATGGCTCATACCGTGAATGTCGTCTCCTTTGAATCCAGAACCGTTCCGTCGCTCAGTTTCGCCACTGCCGTGATATTATATTCTCCGGGACTCAATTCCGCTTCAGGCACAATCTGGAATCTGAAGAGGCGCGAACATGTTGGGAGTATCCTGTCTTCTATCGGTCCTTTAGTTGACAGGATTTTTCCTTGATCATCTTCCAAGCTCGCTGTAACCAGGGGCTTGTATTCAACATTACCGTTGTTCTCGAAGAGGACATCGACTGCCACCCCCTTTTCCTGAGTCGAAGCGGAAAGGTTCTTGATCTCTCCGGTCTTGATCAGATTCGAGCCTTTTATGGTCAGCATTACCAGAGACATGAATCCGGTAACAACATTGATATTGTTTTCTTTATCGAATACAGGCTCCGGCAGAATGACCACTGATGCATATAATCCACCTGATGTAACATCATCCGGCACGGTACCTTTGAGACGGAGTGTTTTTATCTCGCCAGGTCCCAGGGTGAAGTTCTCAGGATCAATGGAGAGAAAAGGCCTGGCAGTGTATGGGCCGGTGTCCTCTTCCGGCTGAAGGGCAATGTTTGCGCCACCCTCATTTGTGGCATATCCCAATACCTCTGCCGTCATGTTATGGGACGATTCGTTTTCTCCATTCCCTACAATTATCTCTCTGTCCAAATCCTGGCCGGGAGAAACCTCCTGGCTAATAATGGCACCTGTGATTCCTAATGCACTGGCTGCTGAGATTAGGATACACGCGGCCATAAAGGCCATTAATAGGAATTTAATATTTATACTTCTCATGCAAATCATCACCTTAACCTCATTTATTACGATAGAAGTCTACGTATATAACACTTATGATTTAATTTGATTGTAATAGAGATATATATTTAAGCACCTAATGGATCATTACTGATTCTCTATTATTTATTTCGCTGAATTCTAATTATAAAGATTAACATATTTTATTAATCAAAAAAAAAGAATAAGCCTAGTTTTTAGGCTTAAGCGGCACTAAGTGTATATTTGACGGTTATCGCAAAATCGCCAGCTGTTGTGTCTAATGCATCCCTTACCTGCGCATAGCCCAAGTATAGGGTTTGAGCTTCACAATCTTCAGGCATACTGTCTTTAACAGTTACTGGGCTCGCACCTAAGGCAACGCCGCAGATTTTCAGGGGATTGGTCATATAAACTGGGCCTGTGGCTGACATATGGCCTTCATGAGCGTTTTTGGTAAGCGCATCCTTGTCTTCTGCATCCAATTGCCATGGAACTGCTGCCAGGATACGTCCCGTTGAATCAGTTTCTGTATTATTTCCTCCGCTTCCCGAAAACATGGGGCCAAAGTCTGGCGCGGTCGGTGGTATAGTTATGGTCAGATCATATTGAAGAACACAGCCATCGACACCTACCTCACTCGTTGTGACCGCTTGTGCACTTGCACCACCAATCAATAAGGCGATCCCGAGGACCGCAAGTCCCAATATATTGCATATTCTACTCATCTTTCTCTCCTCCTGTTTGATGTACTTATTACTATCAAACTTCTAGAAGATAATCTTTCCGTTGGACAATATATATATAAATACTATCATCCACTGCTTCAAGCCGGGTGTGGACAGCATTTAGAGTCAATAGAATTCGATTTTTCCTATTCCTGGGACTGAGGCCCTGTCACGAGTCAAAAACGCTCATTGCGCGATAGTTCGCGCAGGCATCAAAGCAAAGAATATCGAAGAGTAATCATGCCAATTGCTATCGTTTTATCAAAAATGCCCCCGTCGCGAGGGATATTGAATATGGTTTATAGATATCGAAATCCTTTTCAAAAATTCAATATGGATTAAAATTTTGATAACCTAAAAATGGGTTGTAGAGATAGCGCTTGACAAGCTCAAAAATCAATACTATATATAACTTTGTATTAGATTTACGCATACTCTTTTGTGAAATATGGATACCAATACAATCATAAAATGAAATAATAGTAACTAAAAATTTATAAAATTTATCATTATGCTTATAAAATGTTAAATACAGTTACATTATAAAATTTTGAATTTTCGATATAAAAATTATATTCTTGGAAAATCATGATAAATTATAAATTTGCTAAAAAATTGAAAAAAACCAGCAATCTTTTAAAATTAGTTTTGTACATCGACCATTTTTTTGCGGCTGAAATTAGATTGCTGTTGACTATTTGATTTTTTTTAATTCAGTGGCGTCCTGTGTATGTGATCCATCCGGCATTCGAATATAATAAGTCCTTTGCTATCGATTATTTCGGGCGGAGGATGATTGACGTCACTTCCGCAAACGCGACAGCTTCCCCGAGAAGACCGCAGAAGATCAGAAACGCATCAATTAATCCCCTTGATCAGCAGCTCATTCTCTTCTCGTTTTGGAATGCTTTCCGTCCAGAAGGCGGTTGCTCTCGCATAATACTATTCATTCGCCGGGCTTGCCTGGAAAAAGAAGCATGCTGACGGCCACTGCCGGGCGCTGCCATCGCAAGAGGCCGCCATCTGCATCAGCTATGGCGGAGAAGATGGAATGGGCAAAAAGCAGCTAATACTATGAGTTATTAGTATCAGGCTACTGACCGGACATCGTTGTGAATTATCGCTACGGACTCCATCTGTCAATGTAAGCCTGCACATCGAATTTTCTCTTCGCGCCGCTGTAGCTCATGTACCGCACCTTGCCATAGATCGCTCTCTCCTTCCAGGCTCGATCATGCAGGCCGCCGATAGACCAGGCAATTCCTGCATAGCCATTGGGATCTCTGCCGTCCAGCTCGTAGCGGTCGTTCAGGTAGATGGCCGCCGCCTGGGCCGCGGCGGGCGTGGCGGTCCATTCCAGAATCTTCTTGGCCCAGTACATTCTCAGGTAGCCGTGCATCTTTCCACTCTTGAGCATCTCCTGCTGAGCAGCATTCCAGAGATCATCATGGGTGGCCGCCTTCTCCAGCTCCGGGAGTGAATACAGGTATTCTCTTCTGTCGCCACTGTGCTCATCCAGGCTCCGGAGCGCCCAGGCAGGAAAGCCCTGCACATCATCGTAGTGCTGGTTGTAGTAGCAGTAATTGTCCGACAATTCCCTGCGCACTACCAGCTCCTCTAAAAATGCGCCTGCGTCTATCCCGCTCCTTGCTGCCTCCAGAGCGACCCTCTGAGCAGAAATCTGGCCGAAGTGCAGATAGGACGAAAGAGCAGACTGTCCGGAGATATTGGGATCATTTCTGTCCTTATCGTAGCCGGCAAGCCCTTGCTTCAGGAAATGGTCAAGCTGCCTGAAGGCGGCCCTCTCTCCCGGCGCGATCAATTTTGCATCCGGCATTTCCTCTGCCGCGGGCCAATCCAGAGCCTCCTGCCAGTCTATCGCTGCGGACCCGTCCTCTTTGAAAGCTTTGGGAGAGCTCTCCGCCAGATCATCAGCGGCATTCTTTTCGGCCCCGTTCTCCGGCAAAGCGGGAAACTCTTCCAGAAACTCAAAGAGAAGACGGTGGACCTTTGGGCGGAAGCTGTAGGCCGCCCATTCCTGCTTTTGGCTCGCCAGCCAGCAGGGGATGATGTTGTGGGCATCCACCTCGTAAAATGCGATCTCAATTATTTGCGCAACGTGGCTCTTGCATTCCAGGCTATCCCGCAGCGGGGAAAAATCGCAGACCAATGCGCAAGCATCCTGCTCTTCTATCAGGCGGGATATCTCTTCCCGGGGATCGCCCCGAAGAAGGATAAACGGGATATTTCGGGCGGAGAGATCATCTGCCACCTCACTCAGCCCTTGCAGCATAAAACGATACTGCACCTCCGTCGCGCCCAGGAAACCGGGGGCCAGGCAGAAGGCCACCGCCAGTGGGCAGCCGCGCTTTCTGGCCAGCTCTCCGGCATAGAGCAGAGCCCAGTTGTCCCTGACCCTCTGGTCGCGACTCATCCAGTAGATCACCGGGCCGCTAGACTGGCTCGCATGGCTATCATGGCTCTCTTTTCTCAATGCTCTTATCCTTCTCGGGTTGACAGGCATCGCCGATCTTACTGTTACTATCACTATTTATAGAATCTATCGCACTTCGCAGGCATTTGAGGGGGAGATAATCAGGATTGACCATGATATAAAAAATCTTCCGAAAGATGTATAAGGCCGCATAGAGAGCAAAAGCAGGTTTGAACGGATCATCCCAATGACATACGAAATCTTATGGCGCTTCCAGGCTGATTCTGAGAAAAATGGCATTGATTGCCATGTCGATTGCCATGTATCGCCAGCCGCGGACAGAATGCTGGGCTTGCCGGAGAATACTATCAGGGGCAGCTTAGAGAGATATCTTTCCTGTGTTTGCCCAGAGGATCTGCCATCTGTCCGGGAGATGCTCTCCCAGGCCATAAAGGCGCCCGGAATGGAGAAGGCCGCAGAGCACCGCCTGCGCAAAGCGGATCAGACCGACCTTTGGGTTCGCTCCAGATGCTATGCCACGCGGCAGCCCGACGGCCGGATAATTGTCAACGGCTGCACGACAGATATAGATGGCAGCATCGGCATCAAACCAGAGGACGCTGCCAATGAACGGATGATGCAACTGGCGGAAATCATCGACCTTTTGCCCGATGCCACATTTGCCATAAATCCGGACGGAACTGTCCTTGCCTGGAATCGTGCCATTGAAGCTATGACCGGTGTGCCCAAAGAGGAGATTGTGGGCAGGGGCAATTATGCCTATGCCGTTCCATTCTTTGGCGAAGCCAGGCCGATCCTCATCGATTTAGTCTTCCAGAGACTGCCGCAGTTTGAAGAGAAATATATTTCATTTACAAGAAAAGAGCATCAACTGATCGGCGAAACCTTTGCGCCCCGGATCAACCAGGGAAACGGAGCCTATCTCTGGGGAATAGCCACTCCACTTTACGATAGCGATGGCAATATCGCAGGAGCAATCCAATCGATTCATGATTTGACGGAACGCAAGGCTTCTGAGGATGCGCTGCAAGAGAGCGAGGAGCGGTTTCAGGCCATCTTTGAGAGCTCTCAGGATGCATTGATCACCCTCTCTGCACCCCACTGGAAGATAAGCTCAGCAAATCCGGCGGCACTCAAGATGTTCGGGATAGGGGATATTGAGGATCTCAAGTCATTCTCTCCCCTGGAAATCTCTCCGGAGATGCAGCCGAACGGCCAGAAATCCGCCGACAGATTCCGGGAGATGATTGAGACCGCCCTTCAGAAGGGCTCCAATTACTTTGAATGGATGCACCGCCGCCAGAGCGGCGAACAATTTGCGGCAACCGTCCAGCTCATCTCCATGAAGCTGCGAGAGCAGATGCTGATACAGGCCACTGTGCGTGACATCTCAGAATGTAAAAGTGCACAAGCGGCTCTGCTGGGAAGCGAAAAGCGCCTCAAACGGGCGGAGGAAATTGCCCGGTTTGGCCACTGGGAGTTCTCCTTTGATGATGATAAGGTCCGAACCTCAGATGGTGCAAAGCGCATCTACGGCCTGGAGGGCGATGAGTGGTCGCCTATCGATATTAAAAATATTCCCCTGCCAGAGTACCGGGCGTTCCTTGACAGGAGCCTATCCGACCTGGTTAATGATAGGAAGCCCTATGATGTGGAATTCAAAATCAAGAGGCATTCCGATGGACAGATTCTGGATATTCATTCCCTGGCGGAATACGATCCGGCGAAGAGAACGGTCTTTGGCGTCATAGAGGACATCACGCAGAGCAAGAGATCTGAGGAGGCTTTGCGAGAGAGCGAACTCCGGCTGAGGACTATTTTTGAGACCTCTTCGGCAGGAGTAATAATAATAGATCCAGATGGCAGGATCATAAAGGCTAACCAGAGGATGACAGAACTCTTTGCCTGCCCGATGGAGACGATAATCGGCTCTGCATATCCCTCCCTGGTTCATCCGGATGAACGCTCGGAGGGAGCAGATCGAATGCAGGCATTGATGGAAGAAAGGATCGATACCCTCTACATGCAGCGGCACTATATTCGCATGGATGGCAGCGATTTTTGGGGATTGGTCAGTGGCCGGCGCATGGAGGAATCCAATGGCCAGTTCATCGGCCTCTTAGGCATCATCGTTGATATAACCGATCGCAGGAATGCTGAGGAAGAGATAAGGCGGAATCTGGAAGAGCTCCGTAGATCCAAAGCCCAGATTCAGCAATCAAACTCCCTTCTCCAGGCGATCATGGCAAGCCCCAATAATATCGTTGTCTTTGCACTGGATAGAGAGTACAGATATCTGGCATTCAATCAAAATCATTGGGATACAATGTCCGCCATTTGGGGGGTTGATATCGAAATTGGTGCAAACATGCTCGACTTCATTACCGATACCGCTGACCGTGAAAAAGCAAAGTGCAGCTTTGACAGGGCATTGGCAGGCGAGCACCTGGTTGTCGTTGAGGCATATGGCGACGACGACCGGCAGCGTCGATATTATGAGAATCATTACAGCCCGATCAGAGGAGAAGACCGCTCCATTATAGGACTGACTGTGTTTCTCTTTGATATAACGGAACGCAGGCGCATGGAAGAAGAATTGCAGCAAATCAACCGCAACCTGGAAATCGCCATCATGCAGTCAGATGAACTGGCCAAACAGGCGAGGCAGGCCGATGCTGCCAAGAGCGAATTTTTGGCCAACATGAGCCACGAGATCCGCACTCCGCTAAACGGCATTATCGCCATGACCGGACTGCTCCAGGATATGGGCCTGAGCGCCGAACAGCAGGAATATGCCCAAATCGCCCATCTCAGCGGCGAGATGCTGCTGTCTCTTATCAACGACATCCTTGACTTCTCCAAGATAGAAGCCCGCAAGCTAGAGCTGGAGATGCTGGACTTCAATATAGGGTCCGTTATGGCAGAGACTGCCAATCTGCTCGCACTGGCTGCAGAGAATAAAGGGCTGAAACTGCGCTGCCAGGTGGATGCAAAGGTTCCGCCTCTCTTGCATGGAGATCCTGGAAGGCTGCGCCAGATTCTGGTTAACCTGGGAAGCAATGCGGTGAAGTTCACCATGAAGGGGGAGGTAGTGATTCGTGCCGCTCTGAAGAGCGAGGACGACAGGATTGCGACGATATGCTTCTCGGTAAGCGATACCGGCATTGGCATCCCGGCAGACCGGCAAGATATTCTCTTCACGCCGTTCTCACAGCTGGATGGCTCGACAACGCGCAAGTACGGCGGGACCGGCCTTGGTCTGGCCATATCCAAGCAACTGGCAGAATTGATGGGGGGCACTATTGGCGTGAAGAGCAAGGCAGATCAAGGCTCTACATTCTGGTTCACTGTGGATTTGGAAAAACGAGCGGAAATTCCTTTATCACCGGAGGATCGAACCAGAGCGGAGAATGAATCTTCGGCCGACCGGAATGGCGAAGCAGAATCTTCCCGGAAACATAAACGAAGGATGCGGATTTTGGTGGTGGAAGACAATCCAGTGAACCAGAAAGTTGCCCAGGTGCTGCTGGCAAAGTTGGAGCTGAGATCCGATGTCGTGGCCAATGGCCATGAGGCGGTCAAAGCGCTTCAGACTATTCCCTACGACCTGGTGCTGATGGACTGCCAGATGCCTGAGATGGATGGATATGAGGCAACCAGAATCGTCCGCCGGCCTGAATCCAATGCGCTCAATCCAGCTATACCCATCATTGCCATGACCGCTCTGGCCATGCAGGGAGATCGAGACAGATGCATTCTGGCGGGAATGAACGATTTCATCTCCAAACCAATATTGCGAAAAGATCTGACGAGGGTGCTCGATAGGTGGCTGTCAAGATCCGAGGATTACTGAGAGCACCTGCCTCCTTATGATGCGAATTCAAAGAACGGAAAATGTTAAGAATGGCAAGATAAATTGCTTCTTATGCAATATTCAGAGGGCAGCCTGGGCCGAGTCTTCGTCCTGAGGATGGACCACGGTGAAGATCTCATCGAATTGCTGCAGAAGTTCCTTAAGGAGAAGAAGGTCGAGTCCTGCGCAGCGCTTTTTCTGGGAGCGCTCCGTGATGGGCGGGCAGTGACCGGCCCAGAGTCTCCAGTAATTCCTCCGGCACCAAATTTCGAGGCCTATGATAGCGCCTGGGAGGTCTTCGGGATGGCTACCGTTTACCCGTCTGCGGAGGGGCCGAAGCTGCATATCCATTCCGCAATGGGACGGGGCAGGCAGTCGCTTACAGGCTGCATTCGAGATAAGGCTCGCGTCTACCTGGTTGTGGAGGCGGTTTTATTCGAGATCTGCGGCCTTGCGGCAGAGAGAGTATGGGACGAAGAGATGCAACTTTACCTTCTATCCTTGAAGAACCGGCTGTAAACCAAAGTGATACCCAGAATTTCAAATTGTATCATTTTTGTCTATTTTAGTACATTGGATTGCCAGATGAATTTATTTGTGAGCATGTGTATAACCTGGGGCCATTGATATGTACACATGTGTCCACTTTAAGTGTCTATTAATACTAGTAAACATTCTTTATAGATAGGCGAATTGGATGAGACTTAGAGTAGTTAGCTCAAAGAATGAGATTTCAAATCTCAAT
>JAQVZT010000433.1 GCA_028708055.1 Methanothrix sp. | reverse complement strand
TCATCTGTGGATGAGAAGGGCTTGAATATGGACAGCCTTGCCACTGCATCCTTGATGGGGTCCTCACCGATATTCTTGTAGGTGGCAGAAATTGGCGCCTTCTTGTCTCCGGCTGAGAGTTCTCCTGAGTTGTTCAGGATCTCAAAGTCTGCTTGCCTCTTGACAATTACCATGATGGGCAGAGTCTGGTTGGCCTTCTGGTAGATATAGGATTCTCGGAAATTTGCCAGAGTGGGAGAGACACCGCTGGTGACAAGGGTCGAGGCGTAGACCCGAACATTATCCTGATAATCGTAAGAAATATTCAGATTGAGCGGATATGTTCCGGCAGGAGCATGCTCTCCAATCTTCAGAGTGAACTTCAAGGGTGATTGGGTCTTGTCTCCTGATTTGAGGGACTGGACAACTTGGTCGCCGGACTTTATATCGATTTGCCGGTTTTCTGAGTTGAGGCTGGTGGTGATACCCAAAGCAGTAGGCTTCTTATACTCCTCTTGCAGCTCAGCCGCAGCCAGTGCGAACTCTTTGGGGTTTTGGGGTGTCAGATCCTCTTTGAAGCCTATGATTCTTCCATAGTTGGTCAGATCCAAGTACAGTGCAACGGTATCTCCCCGCTCGAACTCATTTGTACCGGAAATGCTGGCTGAGAGATCCGGACTACCGTACATTGTATAGTAATTATCTCCACCCAGCTCATAAGGTATGTAGGTGTTCTGGGCCTGGCACGTAGCCAGAAGCGTTAACAAGATGGCCATGATTATGGCAGACTTAATATCCATCGATTTTTCTCCCTGATTTGTTGTTGATTAATGCTAATGCCGTTTTAAGTTCGCGTTTGGCGTTCTCCAGCATTTCGCGCTTGATCTCCATGCGGATCATCAGAACAACGAAGACAGTGAAGGTGGTGGAGAGCGCGAATATGATGGCCATTACGGTAACTAGTCCGAAGTTGTTGGTGATGTTGAAGGGCGATGTGATCAGCGCCGCAAAGCCAAAAGTGACTGTGAGCCCCGATGCCACGAGAGCGGAACCTATGCGATTGGCAGTGATCTTCAGCGCCTCATAGGGATCGCCTACGTTATGCAGCTCCTCGTAGAAGCGCTCCATCATGAGAATCGCATACTCCGATCCCACGCCAAGGACCAGGGCGCCCAGGGTCGCCGTCAGCGGCGTGTACTTCATGCCACCCAGGTACATGACTCCACCCATCCAGCCGATAACCACCAGCATGGGCAGCACTGGAAGGAGGGCTTTGATGAGATCTCTGTATATTACTAGCAGCAGGATGAATATCAAGACCAAGCCCAGGAGCGACATCTCTACCCGTCCTGTGGTCAGGGCGGTTATGGTCGTGGTCCTTACCACGCTGTCGCCTGTCATCTTGACAGATATTCCGGGCGGCGGGGTCATCCAGGCCAGATCTCTCTCAAACTCCCTGGTAAGCCGATCGAAGTTCTCGAGCCCCAGATTGGATGCCGTCTGGCCGAGGTTCACATCGATCATGGCCGCATTATGGCCGCTGAGGTATTTATCTTTCACGTTATTGGGCAGAGAGTTGATTATCTCTCGGATCTCTGTCCTGTTATTGGGAATTGTTCCTCCTGCGGCCTGTTTTATATAGGTGACGATGCTGGTTGCTCCGTAAACCTGATCTCTGGACTTTTGCAGATAGTTGCTGAAATCGTCCATCCATTGCAGGTTGTTCGGATCGGTGAGATCGTCTCCCTGAGCTATGAACTGAATGGAATCCGTGCCGCCGTAAATATTGCTCATGTGTTTGAAATCAACCAGGGGCGGAAGGTCCTGGGGGATATAGTTCTTCGTGTCCGTCTCCACCGGCACCAGGCTATCCAGATAGTTTCCAGCCAGGGCAAATATCAGGGCGACGGCCAGGACGGCCCTCCACTTTTCAATGCAAAAGCCTGCCGTCTTTTCAACGCACGAGCCAATAGCCGATCCGCCATCCGACCCGCTCTCCATCTGGCTTATTGCTTTTTTCCTCCGGGACCCGGTCCTCTTCTCGCCTAGCCACAGGACGGTCACTCCCACAAACAGGGAGGACAGATAGCACATGAAAAGCCCAATGATGCACAGCTTTCCGAAATCGCGTATCATGGGGACGGAAGAGTTGAGCAGGGCTACAAATCCCGCAACGGTCACAATCAATGCAACCATCACCGGAAATGCCACGTGGTTGACGGTATTTATGGCCGCCCTCACCGGAGACAGCCCTTTGGAAAACTCCTCATCTATGCGGTTGTGAAACTGAATGGCATAATCGATGCCGATACCGATGAGCAGGGGAAAGGCCGAAAATGAGACCATGGTCATGGGAATATGAAACAGCCCCATCGCTCCAAAGGTCCAGATAATTCCCAGAAAGACGATAGGTATGGGAAGAAGCGGCCACTTGACATGCCGGAAGACCAGCAGCAGGGCGACGACCATGAGAAACGCCGCCAGCAGCATGATATTTCCCTGGCTGGCGTTCATCTCATCCGTGATGGATTTCATGAGGGCAGGTGTGCCTGTAACGGTTATGACACAGTCCGGAGGAAAGGCCGCCAGATTGACGGCTTCCTTTACCTCCCTTAAGATCTCTGTCCTCTGATTGTCGTTGATGTAGACCGGGTCCACGATCGACATCATGGTGTGGCTCTCGTCTCGAAGAATTGCCATAACCAGAGGACCGGCATTGGCCAGAATCTCATCGACCTTCTCCTGAGTTGGAATCTGCCGGACGCC